>JACKLQ010000004.1 GCA_024235835.1 Thiobacillus sp.
ATTTAACCTTGATTCCTCGGTTGACCGCTATTTTGCCTTCGTGAAGCCGCATGGTTGCTGAAGTACGTGCCTTCGGTCGCGCCCACCATTCGGGTGAACCCGCTACACGCCCGCTTTCGCGTCTGTGCGGGCGCCTGGCTGTGTCGCTCCTCCTTGCAGGGAACGACCCTGCGGCGTCGTCGCTTCGTGCCAGACACGCGCGCAACCCCGCCTTCGGGCGCGTTCAACCGAGGTTCTCAGGTTAAAAAGGAGACATCATGGAAACGACGAAGAAGGTGGTTTCGGTCATGTGCTTCCACGACGAGCTGTGCCAGGTGTTCAACGCCATGATGACGGCGTTGTCCCTGCTCAGGGAGGGGGCGGAGGTGACGGTGTACTTCGGTTCCCGCGGCGTCAACGCGGTCCACCGCGACAGGGTGGGCGCGCTGGCCTGCCTGCCCGATCAGCCGGAAGTGGGCGAAGCGGTGATGAAGCGCATGGATGAACTGGACGTGCCCTCGGTGGAAGACCTGTTCTTCATGTTCACCCACGAAGGCGGCCAGGTGCTGGCCTGCCCCCTGAACGTGCCCTTGTTCGGCATGAGCGAGAGCAACCTGATCGACGGCGCCAGACTGGCCGAGCCCGCCCGCTACTACAAGGAAGTCGTGATGCGGGCGGACATGAACCTCACTTTCTGAAACAAAATACCCTTCCAACACCACGATACTCATCCCTATGAACGAACACCTCGCAACCCGCTGCGTCCACGCCGGCGAGATCGTCGATCCGCACGGTTCGCCGCATACCCCGATCTACACCACCACAACCTTCAAGTTCCCTTCCACCGCCGCCATCCTGGACGTGGTGGAGGGTCGCAAGGCCGGCGCGCTCTATACCCGCTACGGCCTCAACCCCACCATCCAGGCTCTGGAGGCGAAGCTGGCCGCCATCGAGGGCGCGGAAGCCGCGCTGGCCTTCTGTTCCGGCATGGCGGCGGAATCGGCCCTGTTCCTCACCCACGGACGCCGGGGCATCGTCTGCCTGGGCGACGCCTACGGCGGCAGCCTGGAACTGATCGCCAGCCAGTTGCCGGAACTGGGCATTCCCACCCATCTGCTGCTGGGCGACGAAATGGCGCGTCTGCCGGACCTCCTGAAACAGGGCGTGGGCATGGTGTTCTTCGAGACGCCCACCAACCCGGCCCTGGAACTGTTCGATATCGCCGCCATCGCCGACCTGGCCCATGCCCACAGCGCCCTGGTGGCGGTGGACAACACCTTCGCCTCGCCGGTGAACCAGACTCCCCTGGCCCTGGGCGCGGATTTCGTGGTGCATTCCGCCACCAAGTACCTGGGCGGCCATTCCGACCTCACCGCCGGGGCGCTGATGGGCGGCAAGGAGCTGGTCATGCCGGTGTGGAACTGGCGCAAGAACCTGGGCCAGACCATCGCTCCGGAGATCGCCGCCCAGCTCGCCCGCAGCCTGCGTTCCCTGCCGGTGCGGGTGGAACGGCAGAACGCCACGGCCATGAAGCTCGCCCTTGCCATGCAAGCGCATCCCAAGGTTGCCCGGGTGCTCTATCCCGGCCTGCCGGACTTTCCCGGCCATGCGCTGGCCAAGCGGCAGATGGAAGGCTTCGGCGGCATGTTGACGATTGAAGTGCAGGGCGGCGGCGAGTGTGGAAATAACAGCGCAACCCGCGTTGCGGACCGGCTCAAACTGTTCGCCCTGGCCCCGTCGCTCGGCGGTGTCGAGAGCCTGGTCACCCAGCCCTGCACCACCACCCACCACGGCCTGACGCCGGAGGAACGCGCCCGACGAGGCATTTCCGACGCCATGCTGCGCCTGTCGGTGGGCCTGGAGGACGCGGAAGACCTGATCGCCGACCTGGAACAGGCGCTGGGCTGACCGGCCATGTGCGAATTGTTCGGCCTTTCCTCCAGCCGTCCCATCGCGGGGCGCGAGGTACCCTTGGCCGAGTTCCGCCGCCATGGTGGCGCGACGGCCGACAACCCGGACGGCTGGGGTGTCGCCTGGCGCGAAGCGGGCCACCCGGATGGCTTCCGGCTCGACAAGGAACCCGCGCCCGGTTCCGCCAGCGTGCGCTTCGCCGCGCTGATCGACACCGTGCGTGCCGACTTGCTTATCGCCCACGTGCGCAAGGCACGTATTCCGCCCAACAATACCCTGGCCAACACCCACCCCTTCACGCATGAGTGCTGCGGCCGGAAATGGGCCTTCGCCCACAACGGCATGGTGCCGGACATCGTTGCACTGGAAACGGACAGCCGGGCGCGCGTCTGCCGGCCCGAGGGCGAGACTGATTCGGAATTCGCCTTCTGCCATCTGCTCGGCCATATGACGCGGCAGCATGACGCGCACGCCGGTGACACCGTGCGACTGGCAATGCTGGGTAATATCGGCGAAGCAATCGCCCGTCACGGCAAGTTCAACTTCCTGCTCAGCGACGGCCACTATCTGGCCGCATACGGCCACGACCGCCTGCATGCCCTGGAAAGATACTCAGGCCCGGAGCATTTGGTGCTGATCGCCACCGAACCCTTGACCGGCGATGCTGACTGGAGGCAATTCGAACCGGGCGAACTGCGCATCTACCGTGCCGGGAGGCGAGTGGAGCGCATCGTTACCCATCCCCCCGCACCCAGCGACAACACGGAGCCCTCCTTGGCATGAACGCCCCCATCTATCTCGATTACAACGCCACCACCCCAGTGGATCCCCGGGTGCTGGAAGCCATGCTGCCCTGGCTCGGGGAAGGCTTCGGCAACCCCTCCTCGGACCACGCCCATGGCAAGCGCGCGAAGGCCGCGGTGGAAACTGCCCGGACCCAGGTGGGCGCCCTCATCGGCGCCACCCCCGGCGAGATCGTGTTCACCGCCTGTGCCACCGAGGCCAACAACCTGGCCATCCTGGGGGTGGCCTCGGCCCTGGAAGGGTCCGGCCGCACCGGGCTGATGTATTCCGCCGTGGAGCACCCCGCCGTGGCCAAACCCATGCAGCACTTGGCCGGCCGGGGCTGGCGTGGGGAGGTGATCCCCGTGGACGGCACGGGCCGGGTGACGGCCGACGCCCTGGTCATACCCCCAGACATCGCCCTGGTCTCAGTGATGCTGGCCAACAACGAGGTGGGCACCCTGCAGCCCATCCGCGCCATCGCTGACGCGGCCCATGCCGCCGGGGCCCTGATGCACGTGGACGCTGCCCAGGCGGCGGGAAAGATACACGTTGATGCGAACGAACTTGGCGCGGATCTTCTCACCCTGGCGGGCCACAAGATGTACGCCCCCAAGGGGGTGGGTGCCCTGTATGTGCGCGCCGGCACGCCCATCCGTCCCATCCAGTTCGGCGCAGGCCACGAGGGCGGCCTGCGCCCGGGCACCGAGAACGTGCCCCACATCGTTGCCCTGGGGGAAGCGGCCCAGGTGGCCCTGGAGGAACTTGCCACGGAGTTCCCCCGCATCCACGCGCTACGGGACAACCTCCACCGACGCTTGGCCCAAGCGATTCCCGGCCTGGCCCTCAACGGTCATGAAAAGGAGCGCCTGCCCAATACCCTCAACGTTTCCTTCCCCGGCGTGGCGGGCTGGAAGTTGCTGGCAACCACGACAGCCGTGGCCGCCTCCACCGGCTCCGCCTGCCATGCGGGGCATCATGCCGCCAGCGGCGTGCTGGGGGCCATGGGTTTGTCAGCAGAACGGGCCGCCGGCGCCGTGCGCCTGTCCCTGGGCCGCTTCACCACGGAGTCTGAAATCCACCTGGCCGCCGGGGCCCTCATCGCCGCCTGGCAAGCCACCAGACGGTCATGAGCGATGGCCATTTCGATGAATGAAACCAGCCGTGGGAGGCCCGCTTGCGGGCCGAATTTCGTACGTATCCATGCGCTCCGCGGTTCGGCCCGCAAGCGGGCCGCCTGCCCGGTTGCTTCAGGCTGAGCCGATGACCCCGGCGGAATACGACGCCTGGTACGACACGCCCCAAGGCCGATGGGTGGGGGAAACGGAATTCCGCCTGCTGCGCCGCCTGCTGGACTGGCAGCCCGGCGAGACCCTGCTGGACGTGGGTTGCGGCACCGGCTGGTTCACCCGCCGCTTCGCCGCCCTTGAGGGGGACGAGCCGGCCTCGGCCGTCATGGGCCTGGACCTGGACCCGGCGCGCCTGGCCTTCGCCAGGGCCCATGGCCGGGGCGAAGGCTACCTGGAGGGCAATGCCACCGCCCTGCCCTTCGCCGACGGCGCCTTTGACGTGGTGGTCTCCGTCACCGCCCTCTGCTTCGTGCCGGACTGGCAAGGGGCCCTGGCGGAAATGGCCCGGGTGGCCCGGCGGCGACTGGTGGTGGGCCTGCTCAACCGGCACAGTCTGCTGTGGCGCCAGAAGGGCCGCAACGGCGGCATGGGCGGTTATCGTGGCGCGAGCTGGCATCTCCCGGACCAGGTGCGTGGAGCATTCGCATCCCTGGGGCTGCAAGACATCCGGGTGCGCACGGCCGTTTTTATTCCGGGGGGGGCGCTGGTCGCCCGTGCCCTGGAACGCTGCCTGCCCAACGCGCTGCCCTGGGGGGGCTTCCTGGCCGTGCAGGCAGGTCGCCCGGAGGGCCAGCCCTCCATGCCCCGGACCGCCGGGGCCAGGCACCGCCCCGAGACGCCTTCCTCCTGAGGCCCCCCAGGCCCCCGCAGCCCTGCTGCCGAGCGTTTCCGCCCTGCGCAGTGCCGGCCCGGCAACTGGCCTGCCCCATGGCACCACGCCCACCTCGGCAACCAGGGGAAAACGCGCAATCAATCCCCCTTACCACTTTGTAGGTAGTTCGATCCTGGGATGGTCCTGCCCAAAAAAAAAGAGATCAGAATGAAGCTGTCTCGTGATCCGGTTATCCGCAATGGAACGGGCCAGGGACACACCACCATACGAGGAGACACATCATGACCGTTCATGCAGCGGCGGGCTCGTTGAGCCCGGATTGTTCGTCGGACAAATCACCCGGATTGATAAAACGACTCGCGCTGGCCCTGGGGGTGCTGGCCCTGTTGTCGGCCACGCCCGGCATCGCGGAAGAACAGATCGGCGTGCGCGCCAAGGGGGGCCACGCGGAGTCCTTCTTCCTGGAAAAATCTCCAGCCGCCGAGGCCCGGGCCACGGCGGAAAAGCTGGCAAGGGCGGTCATAGCCGCAAGGATGATCATCTTCGCCTACGCGGGAAAGATCGTTGACCCCACCCTGGGAGACAAGGGCCTGTCGGGCGAATTCTTCGAAAGGACGTGGCGCACGTCGCTGGAGGCCGAACTGATCGATGCGACGCCCACCCAGAAGCGAATCATCGAGAAGCTGATCCAGGCCGGACGGCAGGTCATGGAGAACAACCAGGACCGCATCAACACCAAGGGTGTCGGCTGGAAGAATTTCCTGCCGGCCAAATGGGAACGCGAAATGGGCCAGGTGTTCGCCGCCAAGACCGGCATCATCATCAAGCAGCCCGGGCGTGCCTATCGCAGTCCGGTGAATGTGCCCGACGATACGGAACGCGCCGCGCTGATTCACTATGTAAAGGCCGGCCACAGCGAGAATGCGCCGGTGACCACGACAGAACAATGGGGAAAGCAGAAGGTGTTCCGTCACATGGAACCGATCCGGCTCATGGAGCCTTGCCTCGCCTGCCACGGCAAACCAAAAGGCGCGCGGGACATCGTAGGTTTCGAGAAGGATGGCCTGGAAGTCGATGACGTCATCGGCCTGATGAGCGTCTCCATCGCCGTGGGAGATTGAGCCTGGCGCAAGGCCGCCGCCGGCGCGCAAGCCGGTCCCCCCACCTGCGCGTCCCCGGCGCCACCCAGGGCGTTTGTTTCTGAGCGCCCCCAGGGCCGGGCTGCGCCCAGCCCGCCCCCCGAGGGGGTCAAGAAAACTCGGGGCGGCCCGGCGTTTCCTTGTGAGGCGCCTTACCCGTGCAAGGGCGGGGAGCCATGCCCCCAGGGGCTTGCCCTTGGTCAAGGAGGGCACGCGGGCAAATGCATAAGGTATCGCCCTTGGTATGTCCTTTCTCCCGATGCGGGGCATCCGGCATGTGGAATCCCCTCCCATTCCTCTCGACATGGGGGGGAGGAGGTACGCTTGCGGGCGCCTTGCAGCAGATCCTCGCCCCCGTCCCCGCTTGCCGGGGCGCGGGGCATGAAGCAGACATCCTCCATTCAATGACCGGAGCCCGCCGATGAATCAACCGCTGAAGCAATTCGCAGCCGTTCCCAGCCCCTTCCACCCCGATGACGATGCGCTGTACCCGCGCTGGCGCGACGCGAAACTCAAGGACTACCCCACGGGCCTCGGCGATCTGTTGGTGGAGATCAACGACCCCCGCACCCTCACCGAGGCGGAGCACGATGCCCTGCTCGCCCGCTGCCGCAAGGCCAACATGGCGTTGTATGTCGGCAGGACCGGCGCCGACCCCGACCCGGAGATTCCCCTTTCCCTGGCCCGCCGTTTCGGCCTGCAGGACATCAACAAGAACTGGCTGGCCGACGAGACCGGTCTCACTTCCCTCACGGTGCGGGAAGAAGGCATCCGCCAGCACTACATTCCCTATACCAACCGTGCCATCCACTGGCACACCGACGGCTACTACAACACCGCCGACAAGCAGATCCACGGCCTCAACCTGCATGTGGTGCAGCAGGCCGCCACGGGCGGCGAGAACGCCCTGATGGACCACGAGATGGCCTACCTCCTGTTGCGCGAGAAGAACCCGGACTACATCCGCGCCCTCATGGCCCCCAACGTGATGACCATCCCCGCCCGCATCGACGAAGGTGGCACGGTGGGACGCCAGGAAGAACCCGGTCCCGTGTTCAGCATCACCCCTGAAGGCGACCTGCACATGCGCTACACCGCCCGCGCCCACAACGTCATCTGGACCGAAGAGCCAGTAGCCCGGGAGGCGCTGACTTATCTGCACAGCCTGCTCACGGGCGATTCGCCCTACGTCTACCGGGGCCGCCTGGAGTCCGGCATGGGCCTGGTGAGCAACAACGTGCTGCATGACCGGGCCGCCTTCACCGACGATGCCACCCACAAGCGCCATTACTACCGGGCGCGCTATTTCGACCGCCTGGCGGGCACCGGCGTGGCCGAGGTATATGGGCTGTAGCACCCGCTCACCGAGACGCGCAGCCTGTCTGCTCGTGCCGGAGGCGGCCACGGGCTGGCTGCGCTTCGGTCCCATGGCCCAGCCCAAGACCGCCCCGCCCCCCTGAGTCCGCTGATCCCCCTGGACCCCGGCGTCCCTGCCGGGTTGGCTTCTCCATTTCAGACGGACTGTCATGACCACCCACACCCTGGATTTCATCCCCGCCGCCGCGCCCTTCTCCAGCCCCGCATCCGACCCCGACCCCATCCTGGGGGGCCGGGTGGAGCTGCAACTCCTCACCACCCTGAAATGCAACCTCAAGTGCACCTACTGCTCCCTGGGGGTGGGGGAGGTGCTGGGCTCCCAGACCGAGCTCAAGTACGACATCGACCAGCTCGCGGCCTTCGTGGACCGGCACCTGAAGGGCAAGGAGGTGTACGTCACCTTCTACGGCGGCGAACCCACCCTGAACCGGGACATGATGGAGGCGGTGATGCGCCGCTTCCCGGAGTTCCGCTTCCAGCTCCAGACCAACGGCACCCTGCTGGACGACCTGCCGGACTGGATGCTGGGCCGGCTCTCCAACATCCTGGTGTCCATCGACGGTGGCGAGGAAACCACCGACGGCTACCGGGGCCGGGGCATCTGGCGCCAGGTGATCCGCAACCTGGACAAGGTGCACCACAAGGTGGGCGGCACCATCACCGCCCGGGTCACCTGGGGCAACCCGGACACCACCTTCGAGGAGCTGGACGAACTGGCCTCCTCCCTGGAGGCCATCGACTACCTCTACTGGCAGTTCGTGGCCGACGAGATGTACGCCGACGACTCGGTGGAAAAGCGCAAGGCGGTGCTGGTGAAACTCATCGACCGGTTCTTCGCCTCCACCGACACGCTCTACCCGCTGATCCCGGTGATGGGCATGGTGAGGAACAAGCTCCTGCCCAACCGCGGCCAGGAACTCTACGCGGGCCTCACCCAGTGCCGGGTGTCCAGCCACCTCATCAACGTCATGCCCAACGGCGAGATCTACCCCTGCCCGGACATGATGTACGTCCGCGATATGAAGATGGGCGAGATCCAGGGCAACTGGCTGAAGAAAAGCCCCTTGCAGCCCACCCCAGAGATGCCCTGCGAGACCTGCGAGGCCTTCTCCTGGTGCCGGCGCAACTGCATGAAGAACCTCTGGCTGGGCTACGTGAAGAACGACCTGCGCTACCGCGCCAGCGTGGTGGAGCCCATCTGCGAGCTGATCCGCTTCATGGGCCGCGAGATCGACCGCCACGACCCCCACGCCTGGTTCGCCCGTCTCAGCGTGCCGGTGCGGCGCCGGCTGGTGGACAATGAAGTGTACGAGTACGTGGAAATCATGCCCTGACGGGCGCGCATCCTGACGGGCATGGCGAATTGTCACCCCCTGTGTGTCATGAAATCACGGGTAGGCGCGCCACTTGCGGCGCGAACCCATTCGGCCCGCAAGCGGGCCTCCTCCCCGCTTGTTTCGCGGTAACCATTCTTTAGGGAGAACCCATATGCATACCCCCCCCACCCGCCGCGTGGCAGCCATCCGCCACCTGGCCTTCGAGGACCTGGGCCTGTTCGGCGACGTCTTTGCCGCCGCGGGCTGGCAGGTCACCTACCATGAAGCCGGCCTGGAGGACCTGGCCGCCCCCCTCGGCGACGCCGATCTGGCGGTGGTGCTGGGCGGCCCCATCGGCGTCTACGAAGCCGACCGCTACCCGTTCCTCAACGACGAACTCGCCGCCCTGAAAGCACGTCTGTCGGCGGGCCGGCCCACCCTGGGCATCTGCCTCGGCGCCCAGCTCATGGCCGCCGCCCTGGGGGCGCGGGTGTACCCCGGCGGACGCAAGGAACTGGGCTGGGGCGAGGTGAAGCTGACCGAGGCCGGCCGCGCGTCGCCCCTGGCCCACCTGGCCGGACAGCCGGTGCTGCACTGGCACGGCGACACCTTCGACCTGCCGGCTGATGCCACCCTGCTGGCCAGCACGGAGCTCTACCCGAACCAGGCCTTTTCCCTGGGCCACCACGCCCTGGCCCTGCAATTCCACGCCGAGGTGGACAGCCGGCGCATCGAACAGTGGCTCATCGGCCACACGGGGGAGCTATCCGCCGCCGGCATCGACATTCCCGGCCTGAGGGCGCGCAGCCAGGAGATGGGGCCGGATTTGCGCGCGGCGGGCAAGGCCCTGCTCTCCGACTGGCTGGAGCGGCAGGGGTGATGCGCCGGGCCACGCACGTCGGGTAGGCTGCGCAAGGCCCGCCAAACCAGGACAATTGCTGGCAACCCCGCAATACCAGACATTCTCCATGCGCACCCCCCGGAACATCCAGCAGGCCGTGGAATCGGCCTTTTCCCGCCAGGTGGCCCTCATTGACAGCCTCGACGAAGGGCAACAGGCCATGCCCTACCACCCGGGCATCAATCCGCCCCTGTGGGAAGGGGGCCACGCGGCCTTCTTCTACGAAACCTTCCTGCTGCGCCCCTGGCTGGGGCGGCCGCCCCTCATGCCCGGCCTGGACCCGGTGTGGGATTCCTTCGACATCGACCACGAGGACCGCTGGGCCCCCGGCGTGGTGCCGGAACGGGCGGCCACCCTGGCCTACATAGACCGGGTACGGGACCTGGTGCTGGAGTGCCTGGACAGGCGCCCCCTGACGCCCCGGGACCGCTATCTGTACCGCTATGCCGTCGCCCACCAGCACATGCATATCGAGTCCATGACCTGGGCGCGCCAGACCCTGGGCTACCCGCCGCCCCCTTTCATGGACGCGCAGACGCCATCCGCCGCCGAGCCCCCGGGTGAGGGGAATCAGGGGGACGTGGACATCCCCGCCGGCCGCTACGCCATGGGCATGGCCATCACCGGCCCGGCAAACGGCCAGGCGGACGAGGACTTTGCCTTCGACGCGGAGAAACCCGGTTTTTCCATGGACCTGCCCGCATTCCGCATCGCCCGCACACTGGTGAGCAACGGCCAGTTCCTGGCATTCGTGGAGGCCGGCGGCTACGGCACCCCGGAATGGTGGAGCTGGGGCGGGCGCAAGTGGCTGCGGGCCCTGGCGCCGAAGGATCCGGACCCCACCCGGCCCGGTACCTCCGGACCGCCCGCCTGTCCCATCTACTGGCGCAAGGCCGACGGCGCCTGGCTGGAGCGGCACTTCGACCGCTGGCTGCCCCTGGACACCGACGCACCGGTCATGCACGTGAGCTACTGGGAGGCGGAAGCCTACTGCGCCTGGGCGGGCCGGCGCCTGCCCACGGAATTCGAATGGGAAGCCGCTGCCACGGGGCGACGAGCGGACGATCCCCGGCGGCGCTATCCGTGGGGGGACGCCATGGAAAGCTCGCGGGTGGACATGGACGCCGCCCGCCTCACCCGGCCCCCGGTCACCGCCCTGGCGGCGGGCGACAGCCCCTTCGGCTGCCGCCAAATGCTGGGTACGGCCTGGGAATGGACCGCCAGCCCGTTCCTGCCCTACGCCGGCTTCACCCACGACATGTACCCCTACATGTCCACCCTGCAGTTCGGCACCCACAAGACCACCCGGGGCGGCGCCTTTGCCACGTCGTCGGGCCTCATCCGCGCCAGCTACCGCCAGGCCTACCTGCCCCAGCGACGGGACGTGTTCGTGGGCTTCCGCACATGCGCCCGTTGATACCTGGCCTGAAGGTAATCCTCACCCGCCCAGGAGCATCAGGCCCATGGCCGCCAGCAGGGCCACCCCGCCTACGGCCAGGAGGATGGTCAGGGTCTTCACCTTGCCCTTGAGCTGATCCACCTCGGTCTGCATGCGTTCCTGGGACAGGGCTGCAGCCTGGGTCGCGCCTGGCTCAGTCACCGCCGGGACACTGCCCACGGTCTCGGCCACTAATTGACGCAACCGGGTCTCGCTCACGCGCTCCCGCAATTCCCCCATCTCGCTCTCCATGGCCTTGAGCGACGCGCTGCCCAGGCCGGCAGCCGCATCCAGGCCGGGATAGGACGGCTGCAGGACCGCACCGATCACTTCCCGCATCTGGGCAAAGCGCTGCTCCAGCGCCCGCTGGGCACTGGCGTCCAACCCGCCCTGGTCCAGGGCCTGCAACCTTTCCTCCAGGGCCAGGATGCGGGCCATGCCGTCGTCCCAGGCCTCCATCCGGGTCCGTTCAGTATCCAGGTCGGCCGCCAATTGGGCCTGTTGCGCGTCCAGGCGGGCCAGGATGCGCTCGCCCTCCTCCGCGATGCGCCCCCCCATTGCCTCGCCCTGGGCCGCCATTTCCTCCCGCAGGGCGGCATGGGCCTGCTCATAAGCTTCAAGACGCGCCTGCTGGCCATCGAACACGCCCTTCAGGGCCTGATGCTGCTCCTGCAGCGGCGCCACGAGGGCGTCGAGGGCAGCAGCATCCGGGGGCGCGGGCTGCTGCTCTTCCCACTTGGCCAGCAGCACATTGCGCATGGCGTCCAGCCTGGTGTCGATGCGTTCATCCAGGGCAGCCAGGATGGTTTCCGCGCGCTCCTCCTGGTCCGCCTCGGACTGGGCGCTCTCCATGGCTTCAAGCCGCTGCGCCATGTCCGCGAAGCGTTGCTCCAGAGCCGAATTGGCATCCCCCATGGCTTCCTGGAACCTGGATGACTGTTCATCCATCTGGCCGAGGAAATCGTTGCGCATATCCGCCAGCCTGGCGTTCATGCGTTCGTCCACGGCCGCCAGGATCGCATCCGCATCCAGACCGGGCACGGCCTCCGTGGGCTCGATGGCGCCCAGGGCCTCTTGCAGCACGCTGGACGAACGCTCCTCCACATGTGTGAACAGGGTATTCCGCAGTTCCTCCAGCCTGGGCGACAAGCGATCTTCCATGGCTGCCAGCATGGCTTCCCCGTCCAGTGCGGGGGGGGGCTCGACACCCTCCAGCGTCACCAGGCGTTGCTCGGCCTCGGCCAGGCGATGCTCCAGTCCCGCCTCGTCGGACTGGACGCCTTCTCCGAGCTGTTGCACCTCTGCCGACAGCGCATCCAGCCGGGCAGCAAAACGCTGCTCCAATGTCTTGCCCAGGGCGTCCATGTCGGGTTGGGGCTGGCCGGCCTCCGCTTCCAGCGGCGCCAGCCTTTGTTCCAGGGCCTGCAGGCGCCGGCCCAGATCTTCGGCCGCCACCGCGCCCTTGCGAAGTTCGTCCATCCCTGCCGTGGCCTGGTCCAGTTGCAGGCGCCAGCCCTCGCTCCAGTCCTGCTGCGTCTTGCGTTCGTCGGCGAAGGCCACCTCCATCTGCTTGCCCAGGTCTGCCAGCAGGTCGTGGTGCAGATGGTCCATGGCCTCGCCCAGCATGCGTTCAACCAAGGCATGCACCGCCGCCTGGTCCAGGGCGGGGGCCCTGGGCTTCTCCGCTGCCTGGGGTGCGGCCTTGGTGGTGGGGACCGCTGGCGCAGGGGCAGCCGCCAGGTGAGGCAGGTCCCGCAGGAGGGCTTCCAGCACCCCGGGGGCCGGCGGCTTGCTGATGGCGTTGAGGGCACCGATGGAGCGAGCCTGCTGCACGAAGTCCTCGTCGTCATTGCCGCTGATGATGATGATGGGAATGTCCCGGGTGGCGGGAGCGGCCTTGATCCGCTGGGTCGTCTCGAAGCCGTCCATGTCCGGCATCATGTGGTCCATGAAGATCATGTCGGGCCGTTGACGGTCCAGGTAGTCCAGGGCCTCCTGCCCGGATTCCACCAGGTCGACCTTGAAGCCGATGGCCTCCAGCTTCTTCATCATGGTCAGACGGCCCACCTTGGAGTCATCCACCACCAGCGCACGTTGGTCGTTCATTGCCGACGTCTCCCCGGGGATTTGGAACCATGAAGTTACCACCAAAATGCGCTCCGGGCTCCAATCACGACCCATGCCATGGCTGGCATCGCGGCCAATCGGGATAGGGGCGGTCAGGTTACCTGACCGGGCCCCTCCCACAGCACCCGGCATGCGGGTCCGCACCGGGCGGTTCGAGAAGTTGAGGTCATGAGAGTCGAGGTACGCCGAGTTTGTCGAAGTAGGCAATGGTCAGCACCCGTTTGATGTCGCCATCGCTGTTTCTCCACCAGCAGTGGGAATTGCCCGCTACACGCCTTGCTACCTGTCCGGCTGCGCCCAGGTTGATCAGTTCCCGGTAGATCGTGCTACCCCGCCTCCAGTGCTTGAGTTGGATCGCCCTGAGCCGGTGCCGAAGCCATTCGTCCAGCGTCCGCCAGACTTTCGGTGTTTGCGCCAGCCCAAAGTAGGCTTTCCATCCCAACAGGTAAGGTTTGAGCTTGTCGATGACCTCGGCCATGCTGCGTCCGCCCGAGCGCCGGGTCAGTTGCCTGACCCTTTGCTTGAACGTCGCCATCGGCTTGTCGGCCACCCTGCGCTTGATCCCTTCCTTGGCAAACCAGAAGCTGTAGCCCAGGAACTTCCTTCCCGTCACGCTCGCCACCGCGCTCTTGGCCTCATTGACCTTGAGCCGCAGCTTGGCGTAACACCGCCGCAGTAGCGCCATCACCCGCTCGCCTGCCTTCCGGCTGCGTACATAGACGTTGCAGTCGTCGGCATAGCGCGCAAAGCAATGGCCGTACTTCTCCAATACCTTATCCACGTCATCCAGCAGCACGTTCGCCAGCAGCGGGCTCAGCGGCCCGCCTTGGGGCGTGCCCTGGTACCGATCCAGCACCACGCCATCGCTCATGATGCCGCTGGGCAGGTACGCCCGAATCAGCCGGATCACTCCGGCGTCGTCAATGCGTTTCCCCAAACGGTCAATAAGGATGTCGTGATTGACGCGATCAAAGAATTTCTCAAGATCGACATCGACCACATTCCTCCGCCGGATTGGACGTAGCCCTGCGCCGCAAGCATCGCGTCGTGTGCCCGCCGTCCCGGCCGGAAGCCGTAGCTGTGTTCGCTGAAGGTGGGGTCCAGTATCGGTTGCAGCACTTGCAGCAGGGCTTGCTGGATCAGCCGATCCGTGGCCGTCGGGATGCCGAGCTCACGCTCGCCGCCGTCCGGTTTCGGAATCGTTACCCGTCGTACCGGTCTGGGCCGGTACGTCCCCCGCAGCAATTGTTCCCTTATCTCCGGCCACGCCGTGACGAGGTGGCGTCCGGTCTGCTCGATGTCCAGACCATCCACCCCCGCCGCCCCTTTGTTGGCTTTGACTCGTTTCCACGCTTGCCGCAGGTTGTCTCTCGTCAGGGCCGCAGCGAGCAGCCCTGACCCTGTGCTCTCGGTGTCCCGTCGCGGGTTGGCCGCTTCGTCGCTGACAGGATCGCGTCCGGCTTCACCGTGCGCTCCCCCCGCCCGCTCCGCTTGCGCGGACTTCTGACGCCTGGCGTTCAACATCGACATGGCCTCGAACACTTCTCCTCGTTCGGCCATTCGCTCCTTGACTGGCAGCTACTACGGCCTCTGCTGACTTCTCGCTCCGCCTTCCGGCGTCGCCCTTTCAGGCGTAAGGCGAGATCTCCCCGGGTAAGAACGCACTCCTTCAATGCACAACCGCCGGATTTACGCCGCCTCGCCTTGATCACGAGAGCTTCTCGGTTTCATGCCCGTTCGCCCTGCTCGGCAACGCCTTCTATCCGGTTCTTGTCCATCGGTTCGCAGCTTCGCTCCACGCTTCCTCCCCACACTCGGTCGCCCTCATGCAGCTGCGCTTCGCTTCGTTCGCTGTGATCAACTTACGGTGGGACTTGCACCCACAAGAGTGCGCCCGTGCCGGGCGCGCATGAAAAAGGGGCCCCGCAGGGCCCCTGGCATCGGTCGGGCGGGTGGCTTACAGCACCATGCCCGGGTTGTTGCCCATGCCCAACACCTTGGGCTGGTTGAGGTTGACGGGCTTGATGACCTTCTGGTCCCGCAGGTACTCGGCCACCACGTCCCAGATGGGAGCGCCCTGGACGCCCTCGCCCACGGGGGCCCAACCGGCCACCTTGTAGGACTTGGCGGGGTCCACGGGCTTGCCCTTCATCATCATGTTGGTGATGCGCTTGCCAATGGTCTTGTTGGGGTCGATGGTGTACTGGATGCCGCCCACGCGCACCATGTCGCCACCCTGCTGGTAGTAGGGGTCGGCGTTGAACAGGTTGTCGCACACGTCTTCCATGATGGTGTGGATCTGCTCTCCCTTCATGGTGTTGAGGGTGGTGGCCGGATAGGTGATGGCCACCTGGTCCATCAGCCGCTCCATGGTGATGACGTCGCCGGACAACAGGCTGGTGCCCCAGCGGAATCCCGGGGAGAAGGCGGCATCGGCACCTTTCACCTTCATCAGCGCGTCGCAGATGAGCTGGTCGTAGGTGCCGTTGAAGTTGCCCCGGCGATAGAGCACGCCCTCGGTGACGGCCAGCTTCTCGTTCAGCTTGGCCTCGAAGGGGGTGCGGATCTTCTTGATGAGGGCTTCCATGCCGGGATCGGCGGGCAGCAGGTTGGAGAACACGGGCAGCAAACGATACTTCCAGCCCTTGACCTTGCCGCCCTTGACGTCGAAGTCCATGACGCCCAGGAACTTGCCGTTGGAGCCGGCGTTGGTGACCAGGGTCATGCCGCCGGCGTTCTTCACTTCCACGGGCTTGGGCACGCCGTCATGGGTGTGGCCGCCGAAGATGACGTCGATGCCGGTGACGCGGCTGGCCATCTTGATGTCCACGTCCATGCCATTGTGGGACAGCACAGCCACCACCTGGGCGCCCTTGGCGCGGGCCTCGTCCACCCACTTCTGCATGCCATCGTCGCGGATGCCGAAGGACCAGTCGGGCACCATCCAGCGGGGGTTGGCGATAGGGGTGTAGGGGAAGGCCTGGCCGATGATGGCCACCTGCACGCCGTTGATGTTCTTCATGGTGTAGGGCTTGAACACCTGGTCGCCGAAGTCGTTGGTGACCACGTTCTGGGCAACGAAATCCACGCCGGCCTTCTTGAAGTCGCCATTGACGATCTCCATGACGCGCTCGGCGCCATAGGTCATTTCCCAGTGGGGGGTCATGACGTTGACGCCCAGAGCTATGCAGGCGTCCACCATGTCCTGGGCATTGGTCCACAGGGCGGTGGCGGAACCCTGCCAGGTGTCGCCGCCGTCCAGCAGCAGGGAGCCGGGACGCTGAGAGCGCACGCGATCCACCAGGGTCTTAAGATGGGCGAAGCCTCCCACCTTGCCGTAGGTGCGGGAGGCCGCCTCGAAGTCCAGGTAGGTGAAGGCGTGGGCGTCGATGGTGCCGTTCTTGATATTGAAATGCTTGAGCAGATGGTCGCCCACCAGATGGGGCACCTTGCCCACGGCATCTCCCACGCCCAGGTTCACGTTGGGTT
This sequence comes from Thiobacillus sp., assembly GCA_024235835.1. Taxonomy (NCBI): domain Bacteria; kingdom Pseudomonadati; phylum Pseudomonadota; class Betaproteobacteria; order Nitrosomonadales; family Thiobacillaceae; genus Thiobacillus; species Thiobacillus sp. The sequence continues at coordinate 16,423 of JACKLQ010000004.1, forward strand.
CGCGGAAGTACACCGGCATCAACTGGGCATGGCAGTCGGTGATGTGCATCAGGGAGCAGTTGCCGAAGGCAGGCACGTCGTAGTAGCCGGCGGGGGCGTTGCCGGCCAGGGCGGATTTGCTATCCAGGGCAAAGCCGGTGGCGGCGGCAGCGGCCAGCACTTGCATAAATTCGCGACGGGTCATGGACATGCTTGTGTTCTCCTCAAAGAAGCTTGTTCGGCGTGGTGCGGCATTGTCCCCAGCCCCCACGGCTCAGTAAATGGTAACGATGGGCCAGTACAGGTGGTTCAAAACACTTGTCCGGACTGACCCTGGAAGTAAAAATCCGGGCAGAAGCCCGGATTTTTCAAGAACCTCGTAACCGTCTTACTTCCGGAAAACGGAGGCCGTCATCTCCAACCCGTTGCTCAAGTAGGAGTGGAAGTACTCCAGGTTGTTCATGCGGGCGGTGCCGGCCTTATCGGGTACCTGGCGCACGTTCTTGAAGCAGCCTTCGTAACGTTTCTGCAGGGAGACCAGGTTCTCGCCGCCCCGGAACACGGGCCAGTGCACGGCCTGGCCCACGCCGGGAGAGAGCAGCTCGGAACGCAGGCGGTTGCCGGCGCCTTCCACGTGGCAGGAAGCGCAGGAGAAGTTGAACTGGCCGGAGCGGGAATAATAGGTCTTCTTGCCGTCCTCGAAGGCCTTCATGGCCCCCGCACCATCCACCTTGATGTTCATCTTCATGCCGTCGGACAGGGTGCGCAGATAGGCCATGGACAGCTCGAAGTTCTTGTCGCCCCGGGGCAGCGCGGCTTCCCCGTTGGCCACCCGGCAGGCGTTGGCCACGTCTTCCAGGGTCACCACCTTGCCCTTGGCCTCGTCGAACATGGGGTAATTGCCGGCGATCATCTTGCCGCCGTTGGGCAGGCAGTCGGCGTAGGTCTTGCCGTTCTTGAAGGGAGTCTTGAACAGCTTCTCGCCTTTCTCCAGTTGAGAGGTGTAGGGCGGGAATTCCATGATGGCGTCGTACTGGCTCTTGGCATCGGGGTCGAAGGCCAGGGCACCATACACATAGTTCTCGATCTTCACGTCAGGGTACTTCTGGGTGAAATAGTTCACCAGTTTCGTGCGGTCTTCTTCCGGGCCCGCGTTGGCGGCGATCGCCCCGGTCAGCAGGCCGATCCCTGCCATGGCTAGCAACAGTTTCTTCATGCCGTCCTCCAATGATGGATACAGATTTGCGAGGCAGTCCCGGGCAGGCCCGGGACTCCTGGGCCAAAATCAGCTGATAGTGGCGTCGGCGGTGTTGGAGTCGCCCTTGTTGTCCGTCCAGGACACCACCACCTTGTCGCCCGCCTTGGCACCCTTCACGCGGATCGCCAGGTAGGGGTTCTTGCTGATGCCGCCGCCCCACTGGGCGTCCATCACCTGCTTGCCGCCCACCGTGCACGTCACGTTGGTGATGTGGTGCGCAGGCACCATCTGGCCCGTCTTCGCGTCCTTGCGCAGGCCGGTCTCCATCACGTGGTTCATCAGGCACTTCACTTCGGCTACATCGCCCTTCAGGGAGGCGCGGATCTTCATGGGTTCTGCCATGTTGTTTCTCCTGTGTTCAGTTCAAGGTCTAGGTCTCAGGGGTTCAGGGCTTTTAGCCGCCGCAGCCGCCAATGGTGACCTTGACTTCCTTGTGGGCCTTGTAGGTCTTGCCGCCCGCAGTGACCACCGCCACCACGTTGGACGTGGCACCCATCTTGACGCGGGTGGAGACGTACCCTTCCGCACCGTTCATCAGCTTGAAGTCGGCAATCAGGGGGAAGCCGTTCTTCTCCGCCAGAATGGCAATGCCATCGGTCCCGGCAATCTTGCTGGTGATCTCCACCGGCACCACCGCACCGTTCTCGGCAATGTCAGGGGCCTTCACCTGGATGTCGCCGCTGGCAGCAGCTCCGCCTCCACCAATGGCGCCCATGGCTCCGCCCATGTCCTTGGCTTCAAACCCAGCCTTGTTCCAGGCAGCGAAGGCCATGCCGGGCTTCAGCAGGCCAGCCATCACGGCAACGCCCACCACACCAGCAGAGCCAGCGCCCTTCAATACGTTTCTACGCAGAGTATTCATGTGTTCTCCTCGAATCGGTCGGCTTACAGGCCGTAGATAAAGTCGATGACCTTGTCGATCTCCTGCTCGGTCAGCAGCTGGTGCTTGCCGAAGGGGGGCATCATGCTGGAAGCATTGGTGGCGGTGGCATCCCATATCTTGGCGCGCAGCACGGCCTTGTCGGGGAAGCGGGCCTGCATGGCGATCAGGGGCGGGCCGCTGTTGCCGGTTTGTTCCGCATCGGGCAGCGTGGGGAAGCCATGGCAGGCCAGGCAGTTGCCCTTGGAACGGTTGTAGGCGATGTCCTTGCCGGACTCTTCTTTTTTGGCGCCCTGTGCCATGGCACCGGTGGCGAGCAAAGCAGCTAGCAAGCCGGTCAAAACGGAAGCACGTTTCCGCGCGAGATTTTTCATCTCCTCGTCTCCTTCCTCGTTGAGTGCTAATACAACCACGAAATGTGGGTGGTATCCCTAATGGACCGGCGAACCTTAGCCCCCTACGGACCGATCACACAAGAGCGTTGGTATAACTTTAGTACGATAGATTGGGTCTCAGGTACTTTGTTACCAAGCCAATGATTGCCCTTGGAAGCAACTACTTGGGCTTTACTTTTCCTTGCTTTGCTGTTCCTTCAGTTCCCGCAACCGTGCATCGATGATGGACAAGGTGTAGAAGTCGCTGTTTCTGTGTTTTTGCGCCTGCTGCAACTGATCGATGGCCGCGCTCTCGCGGCCCTGGAGCACATAGGCCTCGGCCTGGGCAAGGTGGCCCTGGGCCCATTGGCCCAAGGCCTGGTGGGCCTCGGCGGACAGGGTAAGGAAGCGGATGTCCGCAGCCCAGATCTGCTGCTGTCGGCGGATCAATGCGATGGCCTCGGCGGGACGCTGGGCAAGAAGCAACGCCCGTGCGTGCAGATAGGCCAGGGGGCGGTAGCTGCTGAAGCGCCTGGCGGCGGCCTCCAGAGCCTGGACAGCCTCGCCGGCCCGGTTCTCCGCGAGCAGGATCTCGCCTTGCAGCAACGGAACCAGGGGCGAGCGGTCTTCGTAGGGGGCCAGGGCCTGGAGGGCGGCCCGGGCACGGACCAACTCATTGGCGCGCAGCGCGGCCCGGGCCAGGCCGTACCAGTTGCCCGCGTCACCTTGTTCCTTGACCCGGGCCTCGAAGCGCGACAAGGCATCCCTTGCCTCGCCCTCCTCGGCCTGCACCCGGGCCCGCACGAAAAGGTATTCCAGGCTGTCTTCCCGCTGCTGGTAGCGCATCTGGCTCAGCCGGTTCTGCATGTCCGCGATGCGTTCATAGGTAAGGGGGTGGGTGCGCAGATAACCTGGTGCGTTGTTCTCATAGAGGCGCCCCTGGGCCTGGAGACGCTCGAAGAAACTGGACATGCCCTGGGGAGAATAACCTGCGGAAGCCAGGGTCTGCAGGCCCACTCTGTCCGCCTCCCGCTCGTTCTCCCGGGTGAAGTTCAGCTGGTTCTGGATGCTGTAGGCCTGGGACGTGGCAATGGCCGCCTGGGTGACGTCGCTGTTGGAACGGGCGGCCAGGATGGCCACTGCCAGCGCCAGGATGGACACCAGGCTGGCGTTCTTCTGGTTGTCCACCATGCGGGCGATGTGCTTCTGGGTGACGTGGCCCAGTTCATGGCCCAGCACCCCCGCCAGTTCCGACTCGTTGCGGGTGGCGGATATGAGTCCCGTGTGCACGCCGATATAGCCGCCCGGCAGGGCGAAGGCATTGAGGGTGGGATCACGCACCGCGAAGAACTCGAAGCGCATGCCAGGTTCCGGCGACGCGCTGCCCAGCCGCTCCCCCAGGCCCGTCAGGTATTCCAGGATCACCGGATCGTCGTAGTAATCGCCGCTATCCCGTATCTGGCGCATGATCTCCCGGCCGATGCGGTCCTCGTTGGACTCGGTAAGGCTGGTGCGGGACACCTCCCCCAGGTCCGGCAGGTCCAGGGCGTGCGCGGAAATGGTGAAACACATCACGGCGGCCATGAGCGCCGCCAGGGTCGGGCTGCGCCCAGTCCGGCCTCCGTGGGGGTCAACCAAACTCGGGGCGGCCCTTCGTTTTTTACTTGAGAGCCACAAGGCGGGAAAGGGACGTGATAAGTGCATGCGGCTATGATAGCCGCCCTCTCCATCAGTTCCTCGAACCATGAGCCAGTTCACACACTTTGACGAACAGGGCCGCGCCGTGATGGTGGGCGTGGAAGCCAAGACCGAGACCCACCGCGTGGCCATCGCTTCCGGCCGCATCACCATGCAACCAGAAACCCTTGCCATGATTCTGGCGGGCAGCGCGAAGAAAGGTGACGTCCTGGGCGTGGCCAGGCTGGCGGGCATCATGGCGGCCAAGCGCACGCCGGACCTGATCCCCCTCTGCCACCCCATCGCCCTCACCAAGGTCAGCGTGGATTTCACAGCCGACGAAGCCGGCCATGCCATCGGCTGCAATGCCCGGGCGGAGACCGTGGGCCGCACGGGCGTGGAGATGGAAGCCCTCACCGCCGCCGCCGCCGCCCTCCTCACCATCTACGACATGTGCAAGGCGGTGGACCGGGGCATGGTGATCGAGTCAGTGCGCCTGGAGGAAAAACTCGGCGGAAAATCGGGCCACTGGAAGGCGGAAGCATGATGTCCCAGGTTCAGGCCGTGCTGGAAAAGCCCTACGTGCATGAGCTTTCCCCGGCCCGGTTGCGGGCCCACCAGGCCGAAGTCGCCGCCATCCTGGGACTGGAGACGGCATTTCGCGACACCCTTGCCGACGGTTCGCCCGGGCCCGAACTGGTGATCGTCCCCCCCGGCGTGTTCGACATGGGTGCCGTCGATGATGAGCGGGGATTCGGCGAGCAGCCCCGCCGCCACGTGACCATCGACGCCCCCTTTGCCCTGGGCAGGTTCTGCGTCACCGCCGAGGAATTCCACGCCTTCGCGAAGGCCACGGGATTTTCGTGGTCGGATCACCTCATCCGCACCGAGGGCAGGCAGCCCGTCACCAATATCGACCGGGCCCAGGCCCAGGCCTACCTGGACTGGCTGGGCACGGAAGCGGGACATCGTTACCGCCTGCCCACGGAAGCGGAGTGGGAATACGCGTGCCGGGCGGGCTCCGCCACCCGCTACTGCTTCGGCGATGAACTGGGTTGCGGCGAAGCCAACACCGGCTCCTTCCGGCTGGAAGGTCGCAGCAGCCAGGGATGGCGGCGCTTCCTGCCCTTCTGCGCACCGCTCTACCAGGCCATCGACGTGGGTTGCTACCCCGCCAACCTGTGGGGTCTACACGACATGCATGGCAATGTCTGGGAGTTCACAAGCGATGCCTGGGTGGGTCCCATCGACGCGCTTCATTCCGCCAAACCAGGACGGGATGGGCTCTGGTTCGTGACCAAGGGCGGTTCCTGGTTCGAGTCGGCCTGGCAGGCCCGTTCTGCCGCCCGCAAGCCCCGGCGGATCAACGAACTGGACATGAACCTGGGTTTCCGCGTACTGCGGGAGACTCCTTAAAAGGATGGTTTAATCCAATTTATTCAATAGGTTGAAATTCATCCCGGGGCTGCTAGAGATGATGACAGGCCGCGCTGTTCCCTGGGCGGGACCCTTCAACCTAGAGGAGATTGGAAATGCTGGATATCAACAAGTTGGTGATGGCGGAGAACCTGGCCCCCTGCGAGGCTGACGCCTACCTCAACGACCTGGAGCCCTGGAACGAGGACCAGGCCCGCCAGATGGCCCTCGAAGAGGGCATGGAATTGTCCGACACCCACCTGGACGTGATCTGCTACCTGCGGGACCAATTTTCCCAGTGCGGCCAGGCGCCCAATGCCCGCGCCCTGCTGAAGTCCATGGAAACGGCCTATGCCGACCAGGGCGGGCGCAAGTTCCTGTACAAGCTGTTTCCCCGGGGGCCGGTCACCCAGGGCTGCCGTCTGGCCGGACTGCCCACGCCCAGCGGCAATGCAGACCCTTCCTTCGGCAGCGTGCACTAAGCCTCGCCATGAAGCAAACGGCCCGCTCAGGCGGGCCGTTTGCTTGGGGACGGGCTGAATCAACGGAATCGTCCCATGGTGCGCATCACCTCGCAGGGGTCCCCCTGCACGGGAGGCAGGGCCATGTTCTTCTCTTTGGCGCGCTTGTCCAGTTCCAGGTAATGGGCCTGCATGTAGGTGCGGCACTCGTCGAAGCTCTGCATGCCCTGCAGGCGGGCCACATGGGCCTTGCGCTCATCCGGCGTCAGGAATTGGGCACCGCGCAGGTTATCTCCCCCGGCGTACCAGGGAAACGCCAAAGCCTGACCGGCAAGGGTCAGGAACAGAATCGCGGCGAAGGTGCGCATATAAAAAAAGCCCCGTATGAAAACGGGGCCAGTGTAGTACAAAGGAAGTAGTCAAACACAACCAGTCGGCTTGGGGGTGCCTGCATAGCGGCCTGCCTGCTTGGCCGGACCGTAGGGGAACAGGTCGAACAGGAACTTCTTGTCGCCCCATTCCGAACCAAACTCTTCCTTCAGAGCCTTCTGCAAAATGCGAAGGTTGGGAGCGGTGCCGTACTCGTTGAAGTAGTCCCGCATGTAGTTGATGATTTTCCAGTGGTTTTCCCGGAGTTCCAGCTTGTCCTGGCCGGCCAGGAACTCGGCCACGTCCTCCGCCCAGTCGGACAGGTTCACCAGATAGCCTTCGGGATCGGTTTCCACCGTGCGGCCGTTGATATTCAGTTCCATGGTTTTTCCTCTCTTCACCCGGTTGTATGTGATTGACCGATGACCACAGTCATCAAGTTGGAATCAGTCTATCAATTCTTGAGTATTAAAGTCAAGTATTGCCCCTGTCACAGCTCGCCCCTAAAATTCGCTGGTCTATTCGGGACACCCAACAACAGGAGAGATTGACAATGGAACATCAACTGCCCGCCCTGCCCTATGCCATGGACGCCCTGCAGCCCCACATGTCCAAGGAAACCTTTGAGTACCACTACGCCAAGCACCACCAGGCCTACGTCACCAACCTGAACAACCTCATCAAGGGCACGGATTTCGAGAACAAGTCCCTGGAGGACATCGTCAAGACCGCCCCCGCCGGCGGCATCTACAACAACGCCGCCCAGGTCTCCAACCACACCTTCTTCTGGAACTGCATGAAGCCCAACGGCGGTGGCGCCCCTGCCGGTGCCCTGGCCGACGCCATCAACGCCAAGTGGGGTTCTCTGGACGAGTTCAAGAAGGCTTTCCAGACCAGCGCCGTGGGCAACTTCGGTTCCGGCTGGACCTGGCTGGTGAAGAAGGCCGATGGTTCCGTGGACATCGTCAACATGGGCGCCGCCGGCACACCCCTGACCACCGCCGACAAGCCCCTGCTCTGCGTCGACGTCTGGGAGCACGCCTACTACATCGACTACCGCAACCTGCGTCCCAAGTTCGTGGAGACCTTCCTGAACAGCCTGGTGAACTGGGACTTCGCCGCCGCCAACTACGCCGGCTGAGCACGTATCCTGTTGCGCCCCGCGCGACATGACGGTAAGAGGGTGTCTGCGAAGACACCCTTTTTGTTTGCCCGGCAGGCGCACACCAACCATGCAGTGGTCGATTTTCCATTCCCGATTCGCGCTGGTGCTGATGCTCCAGTGGATATTCCTGCTGCCAACAGCCCAGGCCCGGGACATCAAGTCCCCTTGGCTTGACCGGGCCCAGGCCCTGGAAAAGCAGGGCGACTGGCCTGCCCTGCTGCACCTGGGCCACCGGTGGAGCCAGGCTGAAGGCCAAAACCCGCTGTCCTGGTTCACCCTGGGCCGGGCCTATGGGGAACTCAGGCGCTACCCCGAGGCCATCGAGGCCTATCGCCAGAATCTGCGCGTGGACCCCACGGACAGCTACGCCTACAACAACCTGGGCAACAGCTACCACGCCCTGGGACGCCACCGGGAAGCCATGGCCGCCTACCACGACGCCGTGCGGGCGGAGCCCGACTACCTCCTGGCCTGGCGCAACCTGGGCCAGACTTTCTACCTGTTGAAAGGCCCGGCCGGCGTGGCCCAGGCACTTCGCCGGCTCCAGGCTTCGGACCCGGCACTGGCGGAGGCATGGCGCCGCCTGGCCGCCACCTATGCGGTCACCCGCAGCGCCCGGGTGGAACAGGCGGCCATCCGGGTCCTGGGGGATCTCGCCCCGGCCCAGCGGGAGCGCATGTTCGCCATCCTGCTGGAAGGCGTCTGATTCCCTCCCCCATCTAGGCAGGCGCGATCTTTGGTAGGCTTCGCTGCGATCCCCTGCCATTTTCCATGGAGCCCGCATGAGCAAGACCATCATTTCCACCCCCAACGCCCCCCAGGCCATCGGGACCTATTCCCAGGCCATCAAGGTGGGCGACACCGTGTACCTATCAGGCCAGATCGGCCTGGACCCTGCCTCCATGCAGATGGTGGACGGCATCGAGAACCAGATCCACCGGGTGTTCCAGAACCTGCGGGCCGTCGCCGAGGCTGCCGGCGGCAAGATGGTCGACGTGGTGAAGCTGAACGTGTTCCTCACCGACCTCGCCAACTTCGCCAAGGTCAACGAGGTCATGGCCCAGTACTTCCAGCCCCCCTATCCCGCCCGGGCTGCCGTGGGCGTGAAGGAACTGCCCAAGGGTGCCCTGGTAGAGGCCGACGCGGTGATGGTGCTGGGCTGAACCTCGGACTGACCCGCCCCCATGCCGCCTGCCATAGCCGGCCCGGAGGCGGTGGCCCGCAAGCTGGGCTACCGCGACCCGGCCGAGCTGATCCTGCACCTGCCCCTGCGCTATGAGGACGAGACCCGCCTGACCCCCATCCGCGGCGCCCGCCCAGGGGAGACGGTGCAGGTGGAAGGCACCGTGGCCCATGCCGAGGTCCAGCCCCGGCCCCGGCGGCAACTGGTGCTGGAACTGCATGACGATGCCGGCGACCTGTTGTTCTGCCGCCTGATCCATTTCTATCCCAACCAGGTGACCCAGCTTAAACCCGGCGTACGGGTGCGCCTGTTCGGCGAGGTCCGGCCCGGCTTCTTCGGCAATGAAATGGTCCACCCCCGACTGCGGGTGGTGAAGCCCGGCACGCCTTTGCCCGCGGCCCTGACACCCGTCTACCCCAGCGTGGCGGGGCTTTCCCAGAACGCCATCCGCAAGGCCGTCGGCGCCGCCCTGGCAGAGGCGGACCTGGACGAGACCCTGCCCGAGGACCTGCTGCGCGACCTGGCCCTGCCTCCCTTCGGCCCCACCCTGGCGCGACTGCACACACCGCCGCCCAAGGTGGACACCCTGGCCCTGGAAAGCCGCCATGACCCGGCCTGGCGAAGACTGAAATTCGACGAACTCCTGGCCCAGCAGCTTTCCCTGCGCCTGGCCGCACGCCATCGCCACGAACTGGCTTCGCCGCCCCTGGCCGACGACGGCGGCCTGGCAGCGCGCCTGCTGGCCGCCCTGCCCTTCCCCCTCACGGCCGCCCAGCGCCGCGCTCTTACCGAGATCCTCCGCGACCTGGCCCGGCCCCTGCCCATGAACCGCCTGCTACAGGGGGACGTGGGCAGCGGCAAGACTTTGGTGGCGGTCCTGTCGGTGCTTCCGGCCCTGGCCGCAGGCAGCCAGGCGGCGGTCATGGCCCCCACGGAGATCCTGGCGGAACAGCTCTTTCTCAAATTCCACGAATGGCTCACGCCCCTGGGCTTCAAGGTAGCCTGGCTGGCGGCGGCCCTCAAGGGCAAAGCCAAGAAGCAGGCCCTGGCGGATATCGCCGCCGGCACGGTGGACGTGGCCGTGGGAACCCATGCCCTGTTCCAGGCCGGCGTCGAATTCAAGAATCTCACCCTGGCGGTGGTGGACGAGCAGCATCGCTTCGGTGTGGGCCAGCGCCTGGCGCTGCGCGAGAAAGGACAGTTGGCAGACGTCAGTCCACAGTCGACAGAAATAGCTGCCAATGCCGATGCCACGCCTCCACTGCCGACAGCCGACTGCGAACTGCCTACTGCAGGTCGGGTTCCGCATTTGTTGATGATGTCCGCCACCCCCATTCCCCGCTCCCTGGCCATGAGCTACTACGCGGACCTGGACGTGTCCGTCATTGACGAACTGCCGCCGGGGCGCACGCCCATCGCCACCAAGGTCATCTCCCTGGCCCGGCGGGACGAGGTCATCGGCCGCCTGCGGGACTACTGTCTCTCCGGGGCCCAGGCCTACTGGGTATGCCCCCTGGTGGAGGAATCGGAGAAGCTCCAGCTCAAGGCGGCGGAGGAAAGCTTCGCGGAGTTGACGGCCATCCTGCCGGAACTGGCCATCGGCCTGGTGCACGGCCGCAAGTCGGCGGAGGAGAAGGCCGCCGTCATGGCCGCCTTCAAGGCCGGTGAACTGCACCTGCTGGTGGCCACCACGGTCATCGAGGTGGGCGTGGACGTGCCCAACGCCGCCCTCATGGTGATCGAGCACGCGGAGCGCTACGGTCTTGCCCAGCTGCACCAGTTGCGGGGCCGGGTGGGACGGGGCCAGCGGGAATCCACCTGCCTGCTGCTCTATGGCGACCCCCTCTCGGACACCGCCAAGCAACGCCTCAAGATCATCAAGGACAACGCCGACGGCTTCGCCATCGCCCGGGAGGACCTGCACCTGCGGGGACCCGGGGAATTCCTGGGGGCCCGCCAGAGCGGCGTGCCCATGCTGCGCTTCGCCGACCTGGAGACGGACCTGGAATTGCTGGAAGCAGCCCGGAACGCTGCAGAGACCCTGCTGGACCGGGAACCCGAGGCGGTACGACGGCACCTGGGGCGCTGGCTGCCCCGGGGCCTGGACTATCTCAAGGCCTGAGCATCCAGCCAGCTGTCCCAGGCGTCCGGATGCGGGTCGCCGCGTCCAGGCTGATTAGACCGTCGCCGGTCCCTGGCCGGTGGCATAATTTTGAGGTTTTTCTTTGGCCCTACTCATGGACCGCTGGCAACCCCACCTCATCAGCAACACCCCCTACCGTCACTGGCTCCAGGTCCGGGGTTCCCTGACCCATGCCCTGATGCATCGCTGCCCTGCATTCAATATGGTGCGCCTGAGCCAGAGGGGGGGGGCCGCCCATCTGGACGAGGAAGACTTGATGAGGCTCTCCCACCGGCGCCTGGCCATGATCCGGGAAGTGCTGTTGCGCTGCGGCCAGAAACCCCTGGTGTTCGCCCACAGCGTGATCCCCATGGCCGGACTGCAGGGTCCCTGGGTGGGACTGTCCGGGCTGGGCAACCGCCCCCTGGGGGCCGCCCTGTTCTCCGACCCCCGCATTCAGCGGCACCCCCTGGAGTTCAGGCGCCTGGACCGGCGCCACCCCCTGTACCGCAAGGCCACCGCCCACCTGGACGAGGTCCCGCTCAACCTATGGAGCCGTCGCTGCCGCTTCACCCTGCAAGGCCATTCCATACTGGTAACCGAAGTGTTCCTGCCCGAGACCCTGCACCTTCCATAAGCCTGCCATGACCCTGACCGAACGCCTCAACGAATACGAGAAGCTGATGCGCCTGGACAAGCCCATCGGCATCCTGCTGCTGGCCTGGCCCACGCTCTGGGGTCTGTGGCTGTCCGGCGGCGGCCAGCCGGACTGGGCGGTGCTGTGGGTGTTCCTGCTGGGGGTGGTGCTGATGCGCTCCGCCGGCTGCGTGGTGAACGATTACGCCGACCGGGACTTCGACCCTCACGTGGAACGCACCAAGAACCGGCCCCTGGCCGCCCGCCGCATAAGCGAGAAGGAGGCCCTCATCCTGGCGGCGGCGCTGGCCCTGCTGGCCTTCCTGCTCATCCTGCCCCTGCAGAACTGGCTCCTGATCAAGCTATCCTTCGCTGCCGCCTTCCTGGCTGCCACCTACCCCTTCACCAAGCGCTTCTTCGCCATCCCCCAGGCCTACCTGGGCATTGCCTTCGGCTTCGGCATTCCCATGGCCTTCGCCGCCCATCTCGAAGCCGTGCCCTCCATCGCCTGGCTGCTGCTGGTGGCCAACATGTTCTGGGCCATCGCCTACGACACGGAATACGCCATGGTGGACCGGGCCGACGACCTGAAGATCGGCATCAAGACCTCGGCCATTACCTTCGGACGCCACGATGTGACGGCGGTGATGCTTTGCTATGCCATCACCCTGGGCCTGCTGGCCTGGGCGGGCCATGCCCTGCAACTGCATTGGCCGTATTACCTGGGCCTGGCCGTCGCCGCCGGCGTCGCCGGCTACCACTACACCCTCATCCGCCACCGGGAACCGGCCCGCTGCTTCAAGGCCTTCCTGCACAACAACTGGTTCGGCGCTGCGGTGTTCGCCGGCATGGTGGCCAGCAACTACGCATGACGCTGCCCCAGTTCGAACGCACGGAGATCCTCATCGGCGAGGCGGGCCTGGCCCGCCTGGCGGACACCCACATATTCCTGGCGGGCCTGGGCGGCGTGGGCTCCTGGTGCGCCGAGGCCCTGGCCAGGGCGGGGGTGGGCCGGCTGACCCTGGTGGACATGGACCGGGTGGCCACTTCCAACATCAACCGGCAATTGCCCGCCACTCTCTCCACCGTGGGCGAGTTCAAGACCGACGTCATGGCGGCACGCATCCGCGACATCAACCCGGACTGCCGCCTGACAGTGCTGACACAATTCATCACCCCCGATAACGTGGCGGACCTGCTGCCCGGGGATGCGCGCTACGTGGTGGATTGCATCGATTCCCTCAACTGCAAGCTGGCCCTCATCGAAACTGCCCTGTCCCGGGGTTTGCCCGTTGCCGCCAGCATGGGGGCCGGCAACAAGCTGGACCCCACCCGGGTGCGGGTGTCCGATATCTCCAAGACCCAGGTGGACCCCCTGGCCCGTGAAGTACGCACCCGGCTCAAGCGCCGAGGCGTCGGCAAGGGTGTGCTGTGCATCTGGTCAGATGAACCCGGCCGGCCGCCCAAGCCCCCGGAACCTACGCCTCAGGGCCGCCCCCGGGCGGTGAACGGCACCATTTCCTACCTGCCCCCCCTTTTCGGGCTGATGCTGGCGGGTGCGGTGGTCAACCGCCTGCTGGCGGCCTGAGGGCGGACTTCGGCCGGAAGGCCTTCACCACATCCTCCCGGGTCTCCAGGTAGGGGCCGCCGACCAGGTCCACGCAATAGGGTACGGCGCCGAACACGCCGTCCAGGGTTTCCTTGATGGCCTTGGGCTGGCCCGGCAGGTTGAGTATCAGGCAGGCGCCACGCACCACCCCCACCTGGCGGGAAAGGATGGCCGTGGGCACGTACTTCAGGCTCACGGCCCGCATCTGCTCGCCGAAGCCCGGCAGGACCTTGTCTGCCACCGCCAGGGTTGCCTCCGGAGTCACGTCCCGGGGGGCCGGGCCGGTGCCGCCGGTGGTCAGCACCAGGCAGCACCGTCCGGCCAGGTCCCTGAGTGCCTCTTCGATGCCTGGCTGCTCGTCGGGGATCAGCCGCTCCACGAAGATCAAGGGATTCTGCAGGGCGGCGGTCAGCCATTCCTTCAGGGCCGGCAGTCCCTTGTCCTCATAAACGCCGGTACTGGCGCGGTCGCTGATGGAAACGATGCCGATGGTGGCGGGTTCGTGCATGGTGGCTCCTGTAAAGCGGAATAAATCAGGCCGTGCCCCGCACGGCGAACAAGGGGTCAGCCGAAAGGCGCTGGTCGATGTACTTGTCGTCCGCCGGCCGGGCCAGGCCGCGCAGGGATTCGGTTTGCATGCCACTGAAGCCCGCCTCGGCAAACAGGCTCAGCACCAGGGCCACCCGCTCGAAGGGGTGGATCTCCCCCCAGATCCTGATGGCCTTGGGAGGAAACCAGCGGTCAGAGAAGGTGACCACGCAAGTACCGCCGGGACGCAGTACCCGTTTCACCTCCGCCATGACCCCCTGGGGCCGGATCAGGTACTCGATGGAGGCCGTGCACAGTACCAGGTCGAACACGCCGTTACCCCAGGGCAGGCCGTCCCGGGTGTTCAGGTCCTTCACCACCTGTTCCGACAGGCGCGGGTTGGCGGACAGTTCAGCCGCGTTCAAGCCCAGGCCCGCCACGAAGAGGTCGGCGGGTGCCGTCGGCAGATGGCTGGTCCAGCTGGCCATGAGATCAAGCACCCGCATGCCCGGCTGGAGAAAGCGTCCATACAACCGGCTGATCTCGCCACGGCAGGCGGCATCCAGGTGGTGCACCATGCGGGGCTCGGCATAGAAAAGATCATCCGGTGCCTCGTCCGGGCGGGACAGGGATTCCAGCGCGAAGTAGGCCCGCTCCGGATCGGCCGGAGGCTGTTGCAGGCCGGGGCCCTCGAACAGGTCGGCCATACGGGTTCCAGGCGCAGGTTCCCCGACGCACGGCCGCAAGACCAGCCGGGGTGCGCGGGCGGCCAGGGGATGATTGGGGTCCACCCGCAGCCGGTCGCCGACCACGTCCAGCAGGCGCACGGGGAACAGGTCCCGGGGCCCCTGGGCCAGGTCGGAAAAAGCCATGCGGGGATAGAAACGGCCCGGCACCGGCTCCGTGCGCAGGCGGAAATGGCTCCTGGGCAGATCCGCCGGAGGCAGCCCACCGGGCTGGCACCAGGGCATGGCGTCCCTGGCCACTTCGGCCTGGTCGCGCAATTCGGCTGCCGCCGCCGCCCAGCGCCCGCTGGCCTGCAGGGCGGCCTCCCGCAGCACCAGTCGGTCCCTGTGCCGGGCCACGGGGCAAGACCACTCCAGGCAGGCTTCGATGCTCACTGGACTCCCTTCCAGTCACGGAGTGACATCCTCCCCAGGGGAGGGAAAGCGCCCCCTACGGACGGCCTGGCAGTCGCGCCCATCACCCCTCCAGGTTCACGTTCAGGGGCCGCTCCAACCGGATACCGGCCTGGCTCACCGAGGCCCCCAGGGCATAAAGCTCCACGCCCTGGCCCACGGCCTGGCGCAAGGAATGGGCGAAGACCGGGTCGATATGGCCGGCGGGACGCACCTCGTTCACATCGCCCCGCTGCACGCAGAACACCACAGCGGCCCGGGCGCCACCCGAGACGGCCTCGGCCAGTTCGCGCACGTGTTTGGCAGCCCGGTCGCTCACCGCGTCGGGGAAGAAGCCCACGCCATCCGCCACTGCGGCGGTGACGCTCTTCACCTCCACAAAACAGGGGCCGGCGGGAAAACCCAGCAGCAGGTCCGTGCGGCTGCGGGCCGACAGGGGGGCTTCGGCGCGGCAGGAGGTGAAACCGGACAGCTTCGGCAGCAGCCCCGCTTCCAGGGCCTCCCGCACCAGGCCATTGGCACGGCCGGTGTGGATGCCCACGCTGACGCCGTCAGCCTCCACCATCTCCCAGGTCCAGGCCAGCTTGCGGTCCGGCTTGTCCGCCGGCGACAGCCAGACCCGGTTGCCCGGGTCCTTCAGGCCCAGCATGGAGCCGGTGTTGGGGCAGTGGGCGGTGACTTGCTCGCCCGAATCCAGGCGCACGTCGGCGAGGAAACGCTGATAGCGGCGCAGCAGGGTACCGGTGACCAGGGGCCTGGGGAATTGCATAGGATCAGTGGTCAGGCCGCCAGGGCCTCCCTGAACAGGGCGTCCGAGTCCTTGAGGATGAGGATGCCATGGGCGTAGTCCAGGATGCCCATTTCCACCCACATGCGCACCTGACGGTTGACGCTCTCCCGGGAGACCCCCACCAGGTTGCCCAGTTCCTCCTGGGAAAGCTTGAGGCCGATGACGATGCCCTCGGCGGTGAGCTTGCCGTACTGCTGGCCCAGGTTGAGGAGAATGCGGGCCAGGCGGGCCGGCAGGTTGAGAAAGCTTAAGTTGCCCACCATGTCATTGGTGGCCCGCAGCCTCAGGGACAGTGCCTGCAACAGGGACAAGGCCACGTGGGGGCTGCGCTCGAGAAAACCGATGAAATCCTGACGCCGGATCACCAGGAAGCGGCAGGCGTCCATGGTGGTCACGGTGGCGCTGCGCGGGCCGCCGTCCAGCAGCGACATCTCGCCGATGAGCTGGCCGGGCTCCAGGATGCTGAGGATGGCTTCCTTGCCTTCCGGGGAGGCCAGGCTGACCTTGACCCGGCCTTCCAGCAGCACCAGCAACTGGTCACCCTTGTCGCCCTCATGGAAAACCACGTGCCTGGCCGGTTGCCGTTCGTCGTGGGCCAGCGCCAGGATCGCGGCGATGTCCGCGTCGTCCAGACCAGTGAACAGGGCACTTCGATGCTTCAGTTGTTGGATGGTGATCTGCATGGGGATACCCGGATCCTGGCCTAAGAGTTGTCTTGCAGCGACTTCTTGATTGCATCCCAGTCCACGTCCAGGGATAGATGCAGATAGGGCCCCCGGGCCGCAATGGCCTCACGCAAGGCCCGCAGCCGCTCCTCGCTGGCAGGGTGGCTGGACAGCAACTCGATGCTGCCATCCTCCCGGGCCGCCATCTTCTCGAAGAAGCTGGCCATGCCCTCCGCGGGCAGCCCCGCCTTGCGCAACAGGTCCAGCCCATCCAGGTCCGCCTCCCGCTCCAGGTCGCGGCCATAGGACAGTTCCGCCAACCGCCCCGCCATGTCGCCCCAGATTCCTCCGGCGAAGTCCCCCAGGGCCACCGCCATCACCGCGCGCAGGCCCAGGGCGTGGATCATGTTGCGCAGGACGTGGCGCCTTTCCACGTGACTGGCCTCGTGGGCCAGCACTCCCGCCACCTCGTCGGCGCCGTGGGCCGCCTCCAGCAGGCCCGTGAAGACCACCACCGGTCCGCCGGGCAGAGCGAAGGCGTTCACCCTGGGGTCCCGCACGACATAGAAGTGGAAAGGATATTTCGAGCCAGCGGTGAGCCGCACGCCGATGCGCTCAACCACCTCGTCGGCCGGCGCGTCCTCGGGCAGGAACTCCATGCCGCCGCGCATCTGCGCCAGGGCCATTTCTCCCAGCTTGACCTCCTGTTCCAGGCTGACCTGATCCGCTGCCCACTTGCTGAAACTGTCTGCGTTGAGCCAGAACCAGACCAGGGAGAACACCGGCAGGAACACCACCGCGACCATCGCCGCCAGGGCCAGGCGGAAATTAAACCCCCGCTTGGTGTGGACCTTGCGGGCAGCATGCAGGCGGTGGGCCACGGGCTCGGGCGCCTCGGCGATGAACTGCCGCACCGCCTCGTCGCCCTGGAGAATGGCCGTGAACACCCCCACGGGGCTCGCCCACTCGACCACCCACTGGCGTCCGTCGAAGCCTCCCATCTTGAGCCGGATGTCCGTGGACGGAGCCGTGTACCAGTGGCCCTGGCCGTGGAGCACCAGTACGCCGTCCTCGAAATGGGCGCGACCGGACACTCCGGAGGCGGGCATCCCGGGTCCGAAGAGGAGGATATTGAATTCCGGGTTGGGAAGACGCATATGGTCCGTGTTTGAAGTGGACGGCTACAATGCCATCTCCCATGAAGCATATCAAAATGAAAAACCAGCTCTCCGACATCTTCCTGCGCCGCCACGCCTGCCACGAGTTCAAGGCCGGCCTGCTCCTTGCCCCCGCGGACCTGGAATTCATCCTGGAGGCAGGCCGCCTCTCCCCCTCGTCCTTCGGACTCGAACAGTGGAAGTTCCTGGTGCTCACTTCGGACGAGCACAAGGCGGCCATGCAGGGCGCCTGCTTTCAGCAGCCCCAGGTGGGCAGCGCCAGCGCCCTGGTGGTGATTCTGGCCAAGCTGGCGGAATTGCACCCGGACCATCCCTATGCCCGCAAACTGCTAGAGCGGGAATACCCCGGCATCGCGTTCGCCCCTGCCCTGGAGAATTACCGGGGCTTCCACGCCATCACCGACGTGAAGGCCTGGAGCACCTGCCAGTGCCACATCGCCGCCGCCAACATGATGACCGCCGCCGCCGGCATCGGCATAGACTCCTGCGCCATCGGCGGATTCCTGCCTGACCAGGTCCGCGCCTTGCTGGACATCGACCCCGAACACTACGAAGTCGCCCTGGTCCTGGCCCTGGGCGTCTGCGCCCAGGCCGCCGGCGAGAAACTGCGCCTGCCCCTGCGGGAACTCGCGGAATACCGTTAGCCCGACCCATGAACTGCCGTACCTGCTGGCTCGCCCTGGGTTGGCTGCTGGTGGCGGCGGTCTGCTGGCTCTCCCTCACGCCCAGACCGGTGGAATCCGGCATCGACCAGGGAGACAAGGTCGGCCACGTGCTGGCCTATCTGAGCCTCATGGCCTGGTGGGGCCAGCTGCATCCCCGGACCAACCGCTTGCTGCTGCTCTTCGTGCTCATGGGTGCGGGCCTGGAGGTGATCCAGGGCCTGACCCCCGAGCGGCAGCCGAGTTTCCTGGACCTGCTCGCCAATACCGCCGGCGCGCTGCTGGGCTGGGTGGCCACCCGAACCTGGCCAGGCTGGCTCAGGGGCCTGGAACGGCGCCTGGCCCCATGAACCCCCCGCAATGACTTACCTGCAGGCAGCCGCCCAGGCCGCCCTGGCGGAACGGGACATCGCCACCAAGCTGGCCGCCGCGGCCCGGCTCTGGGCAAGCTGGCAGGCGGGGGATCTGGCCATGGTTCCCTTCGCGCCGCCCATCGACGACGCGGGCATCCCCGAGCGGCCCGTCCTGGACGACCCCCGCGCCATGCCCCGGCGCCAGCTCAGCGGCCCGGACAACCATGCCGCCCTCATCCACGCCCTGGCCCACATCGAGTTCAACGCCATCAATCTGGCCCTGGACGCGGTGCAGCGCTTTCCGGGATTTCCGCCGGACTATTATGGCGACTGGCTCCGCGTGGCGGCGGAAGAGGCCTATCACTTCCAGTTGCTGCGGGATCACCTGCGCACCCTGGGCAAGACCCCTGGGGCCCATGATTATGGTTCCTTCCCGGCCCACGCAGGCCTGTGGGAACTGGCCCGCAAGACCGCCCAGGACCCCCTGGCCCGCATGGCCCTGGTGCCCCGCCTCATGGAGGCCCGGGGCCTGGACGTGACGCCGGATATCCAGCGCAAGCTCACCGGCTTCGGCGACAAGGCCGGAGCCGCCATCCTGGACATCATCCTGCGGGACGAGATCACGCACGTGGCTGCCGGCGACCGCTGGTTCCGCTGGCTGTGCGCGGAACGAGGCCTGGACGCGGAGGCCACCTACCGGGACTTGCTCGCCGCGCCGGGCGTGCCCAGGCCCCGCCGGCCCTTCAATGAAAGTGCCCGCATCGCAGCGGGTTTCAGCGCATCAGAGCTGGCACAGCTGTAACAATAAAAAGACACAATTGTCGGCTTGCCCGGGGAAAGCCCCCCGGGCATAATCCCTCGTTCTTCTAGGTTTCTCCTTGTTTTTTCTGGATTTTCGGAGGGATTGGGGATCATGTCCGAACTCAACGCTTCCGCACTGCTCAACAAGGTTTCCCCCGCCTTGCCAGTGCACTGGTATTTCGACCCGAAGATCCATGAACTGGAGATGGAGCTCCTGTTCAGGAAGGGTTCCAACTATATCGGCCACGAACTGATGACCCCCAACCTGGGGGACTATCACGTCCTCGACTGGCTCCACGACGGCGGCAAGATGCTCGTGAACAACGCCCATGGCGTGGAACTGCTGTCCAACGTGTGCCGCCACCGCCAGGCCCGGATGCTCCAGGGTCGCGGCAATGCGCAGCACATCGTCTGCCCCTTCCACCGCTGGACCTACGACAAGCAGGGCCAATTGCTAGGTGCGCCCCACTTCCCCGAGAACCCCTGCCTGCACCTGAACAAGACCGCCCTGCGGAACTGGAACGGCCTGCTGTTCGCCGGCCCCCGGGACGTGCACACTGACTTGGCCAGGCTGGGCGTGCAGGCCGACCTGGATTTCTCCGGCTTCCTGTACGAGAGCACCCACATCACGAAGTACGACTTCAACTGGAAGACGTTCATCGAAGTGTATTTGGAGGACTACCACGTGGTGCCCTACCACCCGGGCCTGGGCCAGTTCGTGAACTGCGACGAGCTGAAGTGGGAATACGGCGAGATGTATTCCGTGCAGACCGTGGGCGTGAACAACCACCTGGCCAAGCCCGGCAGCGCCGTGTACAACCGCTGGCACCAACAGGTGAAACGCTACGGCGAGGGCAAGGACCCGGCCCACGGCGCCATCTGGCTCACCTACTACCCCACCCTCATGGTGGAGTGGTATCCCCACACCCTGGTGGTGAGCAACATCATCCCCACCGGCATCGATTCCTGCCTCAACGTGGTGGAGTTCTATTACCCCGAGGACGTGGCCCTGTTCGAGCGGGAGTTCATCGACGCGGAGCAGGCAGCCTACCGGGAGACCGCCATCGAGGACGACGACATCTGCTACGGCATGCACAAGGGCCGCAAGGCCCTGTACGAGCAGGGCATCAGCCAGGAAGGTCCCTACCAGTCACCCATGGAGGACGGCATGGTGCACTTCCACGAATGGCTGCGGCGCATGATCGAGCCCCACCTTTAGGCGGCGACAGCAATGCCGAGGGCCCGCTGCGCGGGCCCTCGGCATTAGTGGGCATGTGATCGCGAATCAGGCCTCGCGTCGGCCAGCCGAATCAGAAACCCACCAGTTGGGCATGGAGCCCGTGGCCGCGCAGGGGCTGCAGGAAACTGGCGGGCATGGCCACCTCCGGGTCAAAGGCCACCAGCATCAGGTGGGGGCGCCGGGGGTTGTGCCCTACCGCCACGACCCCCACGTTATCGAACATCTCGTCCTCCAAGGCGCGCAGGGTTGCCTCGTCCAGGCTTTCGTTCACGTGCACCATCACATCGGCAATATGATCAGTCATCGCTATCTCCTTGATCCGTTTCTCCCCAGGTCTTTGCCGGTCATGCCAGGCGCTATCAATATAGACCGTCCGGATATATGTCGACAAAATTACTAGGGAATTCAGCGCATTTGCCAGGGGAAGCCGGGCAAGACCACAATTCGTCCATGCAAGCGCCTCGTGCCTTTGATGCCATCCTCAATGCCCCCTTCGGCGCCCTGGGTGTATCCGTGGAACAGGATCGCCTGACCGGCTTGGAATTCCTGCCCCCCGGCACCCCCGTCAAACCACCCTCCACGGCCTTCCTGCGCCAGGTGTCCGCCGAACTCGAGGCCTACTACGCCGATCCCGCCCACGCCTTCGGCCTGCCCCTGGCACCCGTGGGCACAACCTTCCGCCAGCGGGTGTGGGCCGCCCTGCTGTCCATCCCCCCGGGCCAGACCATCACCTACGGCGAACTGGCCCGGCGTGTGGATTCCGCGCCCCGCCCCGTGGGCCAGGCCGTGGGCGACAACCCCATCCCCATCATCATCCCTTGCCACCGGGTGGTGTCCGCCGATGGCAGCCTGGGAGGCTTCAACCACAGTCTGGTGGGCTTTTCCCAGGACATCAAGCGTTGGCTCCTGGGCCATGAGCGCGTCATCTGAGACCCTGAGCGACCAGCCTTTCGACACGGAGCTGGACCGCTTCTGCGACGCGCTCTGGCTGGAAGATGGCCTCTCCCCCCGCTCCCTGGAAAGCTACCGCCGGGACCTGGCCCAGCTCTTTGCCTGGCTGGGGCAACGCGGCCTGGCACCGGACGCTGCACGGCGCGACCACCTCCAGGCCTTCCTGGCCCACCGTACCCTGGAAATGAAAGTGGCCGCCCGCAGCCTGGCGCGCCAGCTCACGGCCATCAAGCGCTATCACCGCTGGCTGCTGCGGGAAGGCCGCCGGCCGGACGACCCCACCCTCACCGTGGATGCCCCCCGCCTGCCCAAGCCCCTGCCCATGAGTTTGTCGGAAGGGGAAGTAGAGGCCTTGCTGGCGGCGCCGGATGTGGAAACGCCCCTGGGCCTGCGGGACCGGGCCATGCTGGAGGCCCTGTATGCCGCCGGCTTCCGCGTCTCGGAACTGGTGGCCCTGCCCGTGGCGGCGGTGAGCCTCACTGACGGGGTGGCCCGCATCTTCGGCAAGGGCGGCAAGGAAAGGCTGGTGCCCCTGGGGGAAGTGGCCCAGGAATGGATCCAGCGCTACGCCCGGGAGGCGCGCCCGGTGCTGCTTAAGGGACGAGGCAGCGAGTCCCTGTTCGTCACCGAGAGGGGTGGCCCCATGACCCGGCAGATGTTCTGGTACCTCATCAGGCGCCACGCGAAAAAGGCCGGCATCACCGCCCACCTCTCGCCCCACACCCTGCGCCACGCCTTCGCCACCCATCTGCTCAACCACGGCGCCGACCTGCGGGTGGTGCAGATGCTGCTGGGCCATGCGGACATCGCCACCACTCAGATCTACACCCATGTGGCCCGCGAACGCCTGAAGAACCTACACGCCCAGCACCATCCCAGGGGATAGCAGTGCCCCCGCCCTGAAAAAAAGCCCATGCGGACCAGGGGTTCCATGGGCGGGAAGGAGGGCAATAGCTGGAGGACGATTGCCCCCTGTCGATTACTTCGGCAACGTGGCCAGGTAATCCGCGATCTTCTTGATCTGAATGGTGCTGGGGGGCTCACCGCAGCCGGTGATGACATTGTCGTGGGCCCGGGTTTCGATGAAGCGCTTGGTCTTGGTGTAGATCTGGTCGGGATTCATGCCGGCGATGGGCCGCGAGGTCTTGGAGACCTGGGTGCGGGCGTCCACGCCGTGACAGTCCGCGCAGCGGAATTGGGCAAACAGGTTCTCGCCTTCCGTGACATCCGCCGCATTCGAGAACATTGGTTGCATGCAAAACAGCATGGCGATGAAATGAAGCTTCTTGTTCATGGCTACTCTCCTGTAATAGTTTGTCATCGTTCCCGTACCTGGTTCGAAGCCACGGGATGCGGAACGTCACCACCCGGCCCTGGGTAGTCCGTTTCTCTGACGACCCGGTGTCCGCTGGCTGGTTTCATTCTCGTCCGGCTACGCCGGGAATAAATCAGGTAGATGCGCTAGGCCATCCGGTCTAGGCCAAGGACACCGCCACGACACTGATACCCACAAAGATATATCGACCTCTCTCTCTTCATGGTCTGTACTAGTAAGCACAACAGCCGGTTGGGCGAGACCCGAAGGGAGGTCGATGGTGCGTGCGGGGTTGGTAGGAGTGCTTGCCATGCTTGCCCAGGCCGCGCAGGCCAGCAACGGTCTCAACCTCATCGGCTACGGCGCCGAGTCCGTGGCCATGGGCGGGGCCGACGTGGCCGTGGCAGGCGACACATTGGCCCTCAACACCAACCCTGCGGGCATCGCCCGCCTGGGACCGCGCAGCCTGGACCTGTACAACGCCGTCGCCCACGCCCTGGACGTGTCCCATGCGGATGGCCTGGGCAATGACCGCTCGGTCTCCAACCGCTTCATTCCCCTGGGCGGCATCGGTTACGCGAGCCGTCCGGCCGGTGCCCGGTGTGCCTGGGGGGTGGCGTTCTTCGGCCAGGGGGGAGCTGGTTTCGTCTACGACGACCTGAACACCGCGTTCGGCACGGTGGACGAGTTGTCCTCCCTGGTGCGCATCGCCCGGCTGAGCCCCGGCATCGGTTGCGAGACGGATGGAGGGGTCCTGCTGGGGGCCGCCCTGGCCATTAACCACGCCGACATCCGCCAGAAGGTCTTTCCCGCCACGTCCGCGGGGCCCTTCTGGGGCTCCGACCTGAAGGGAGCCCGTGGCTGGGGGGCCACGGTAAAGCTGGGCGTACTCGCGCCTGTCTCGGAAACGCTAACTCTGGGCGCGAGCTTCACCCCCAAGATCAAGCTGCCCCTGCGCGATGGGCGCCTGCTTTCCAACCAGACCGTCGCAGGCCGGGGGCTGGTGACCTATAGCGACGTCGCGATCGACGGCCTGGCGCTACCCACCGAAGTGAGTTTCGGCGCGGCCTGGCGGCCAGTGGAGGAATGGATGGTGTCGGCGGAGCTCACCTGGCTGGACTGGTCCAAGGCGGCCACCCGCTCCACCCTCACCGCACGCAATCCGGACCACCCCGCAGCGCCGGACATCCGCGTCACTTCCACCCTGGACTGGCACGACCAGTTGGTGCTCGCCCTGGGCGCGGCATACCGCCTGGATACGCGCACCACGCTGTACGCCGGCCTCAACCTGGCACGCAACCCCATCCCCCCCGCCCACCTGAGTCCCCTCCTCGCACCCATCGGCGAACGCCACCTGACCCTCGGGCTCAAGCGCTTACTGGGGCGGGAGTGGTCCTTCACCCTGGCCGCCGAATACCAGTTCCGCAACAGCGTGGCCTTCACCAATGCCGAATTGCCCTTGGGGGCTGCCCGGGAGCGCAATGAAAGCGTCGCCCTGCATACGGTGTTCGGGAGACGCTGGTGAGCCTGGCCAAGCTCACACCGCCCTCGGCCGCGCGCCTGGTGCCGCGCGAGCGCCTGTTCGCACGGCTGGACGCGGCGCATGCGCATCAGCTCATGTGGATCGCCGCGCCCGCCGGGGCCGGCAAGACGTCCCTGGCCACCAGCTGGATCGGCGCGCGAGGCCTTAAGCCATTGTGGTACCGCGTCGACGCGGACGATGCCGACCCCGCCACCTTCTTCCACTACCTGGCACGCTTCGCGGCAGGCCACCGGACCGACCTGCCTGCCCTGACGCCGGAGTACCTGCCCGGCCTGGCGACCTTCACGCGGCGCTTCTGCCGCCTGCTGTTCGAGTCCCTGCCACCGGATTTTGTCCTGGTCCTGGACAACTACCAGGAAATCCGCGCCGACTCGCCCCTGCACGCCCTCATGGCCATCCTCGCCGAAGAACTGCCGCCCGGCGCAGCCCTGCTGGCCGCCAGCCGGCTCGGGCCGCCGCCGCCCCTGGCCCGCGCCTGGGCGGGTGGCACGGTGCTGGACTGGGAGGCCCTGCGTTTCACCCTGGACGAAACCGCCCAGTTGCTGGCGACACAGGGCGGGGGCGATGCGGCGGCCATCCAGGCCGCCACCCGGGGCTGGGCGGCCGGCATCGTGCTCACCACCCATGCGCCGGGCGATCGGGACGGGTCCATCGACACGCACCCCACGCCCCAGGCGGTGTTCGATTTCATCGCCAACGAGTTCTTCGACCACCTGCCCGCCGGAGCGCGGGATTTCCTGATGCGGGTGGGCATGCTGCCGGTGGTGACCGAATCCCTCTGCACCGCCATCACCGGCGATGCCAGCGGCATGCAATGGCTGCGGGAACTTGAAGGGGAACGACTGTTCGTCACCCTTCACCCCCAGGCGGAACCGGCCTATGGCTTCCATCCCCTGTTCCATGCCTTCCTGCGCCGGCGCATCGACGCGCAACCGGATGCCTCCGCCCGGGCACAACTCGCGCGCCCTGTGGCCCTGGCGCTGGAGCAGGCGGACAGCCTGCACCAGGCCGCCGAGGTCTGGGCGTGGGCCGGCGCATGGCATGAACTCGCCCGCCTGATCAGCACCCACGCACCGACGCTGTTGGCCAGCGGCCAGTTCGCCGTGGTGATGGAGTGGCTCGGACGCCTGCCAGACGCCCTGCGCGAAACCTCGCCGTGGCTGTCATTCTGGTCGGCGGCCTGCCAGGTGATGCTGGATCCCGCCGCTGCCCGTGGGGAATTCGTGCGTGCCTATGGCCTGTTCCAGAAGGCCGACGACCTGGCGGGGCAATGGCTGTGCTGGGCAGGCATCGCCGAAACCTTCGTCTTCGGTTGGGACAGCCTGGCGGGTTTCGACCCCTGGATCGAGGAACTGGAATCCCTGCGCCAAAGGCAGCGCGGCTTTCCCTCACCGGAGATCGAGGCCAGGGCCCTGGCCGGCGGCGTGGCCCTGTTGTTCCGCCGCCCCGACCATCCTCTGCTGCAGACGTGGGCCGAACGGGCCCTGACCCTGGTCCGCGGCCGGCAGGCCGTGCCCCACACCGCCAGCCTCGCCCACTTTGCCGGCTTCTTCCACATGTGGCGCGGCCATACCCAGGCCCTGGACGCGGTGCTCCAGGCGGCGCGCACCGCCGACGCCCCCATGCCGCCCCTGGGGCGCATCCTGCTGGGCCTGCTGGAACTGGTGCTGGCCAATTTCCGCGGCGACGCGGCCGGCGTGGAGGCGGCCTTCGTCGCCACCCTGGCCATTTCCGCGGAACACGGCGTGCACGTGATGGACGCCCCCCTCATCCAGAACGCCGGCCTGGCCGCCCTGGCCCAGGGTGACGCCGACCGCATGGAGGCCCTGATCCACATGGCGCGGCCGTGTCTCATGCCGGGACGCTGGCTGGAGCGGTCATTCCAGGCGTATCTTGAGGCCGGCCTGGCGCTGCTGCGGGGCGACCTGGCCCGGGCGCGGGCCGGGGTGAACAACACCATCCTGCTGATCGGCGGCCAGGGCATGCCCTTGCTGGAAATCCACAGCCGGCTGTTCCTTGCCCACCTGGACATCCGCGAAGGCCGCATGGCCGCGGCGAGATCAGCCCTGGAGGTACTGCTGGGGCAGGCGCGGGAGGCCCGCTGCGACCTCTACACGGCGGCCATCCTGCTCACCCGCGCGCGCCTGGGCCTGGACGCGGCCGCCGCGGGGGACGAGGAAGGGGGGGACTCAAAGGCGGTAGCGGAAGCGCTGCGGGAGGGCCTGGCCCTGGGCGCCCGGTGGGGCTATGGCCATCTTTTCCTCTACGCGGACCCCGAGGCGGAGGGCCGCCTGTGCGCCTTCGCCCTGGACGCCGACATCGAGGTCTGTTACGTGCGCCGCCTGATCCAGGCGCGCGACATACCGCCACCGGCGGATGCCGGCGAGTGCTGGCCCTGGCCGGTGCGCGTGTTCACCCTGGGCGGTTTCCGCCTGGCCTGTGCCGGGGAAACCGTGCGCCAGAGCGGCAAGCCCCAGAAGCGCCCACTGGAATTGCTCAAGGCCCTGGCCGCCCAGGGCCCCGGCGGGGCGCCCGGACTGGCACTGGCCGCCCTGCTGTGGCCGGATGCGGAGGGAACCGGGCTGAAAAAGGCCCTGGACATCACCCTGCATCGCCTGCGCAAGCTGCTGGGACGGGACGACGCCGTACTGTTGCGCGACAGCCATCTGGCCCTGAACCCCCAGGTGTGCCGGGTGGACCTGTGGGCCTTCGAGCAGGCCGCGGAACGGGCCACCGACGCGCTGCGTGCCGAGCCGGTGGACACGATGGCCATGGAGCACGATGCCTCCCGGGCCCTGCGGCTTTACACGGGTACCTTTCTCGCCACCGATGAGGAGAGCGCCTGGCTGCTGCCGGCCCGGGATCGGGCCCTGAGCCGCTACCAGCGCCTGGTGGCCGACCTGGGGCGGCACCACGAAGCCTGCGGCCGCTGGGAAGGGGCCGCGGAGCTCTACCGGCGGGCCCTGGAGCAGGACAACCTCAACGAGTTTCTTTACCGCCGCCTCATCCTGTGCCTGCAACGCCAGGGCCTCCACGCCGAGGCCCTGGTCTGCTACCGCCGCTGCCGGGAATTGCTGTCCATCGTCCTGGGCGTGGCCCCGGCGGCGGAGACCGAGGCCCTCATGCGCGCGTCCCGGGAAGTCCCATCAGCGAATCGGTAGGCCATCCGTAGGCGACCCTTCGCCATAAAGACGGAACGGGAACAATCCAAGCACAGCATCAACGAGGAGGACGCCATGACCGCCACTTCCCACGCCAACACCCTGGATGAAACGCCCTGGCGTAATGCGGACATGCTTCATGCCGGCCATCAGTCCCCGGGCCTGGACGGGCACCGGGACGCCCCGCCCGGGGGCCACCACTACACCGTGATCCTCACCAGCGGCGCCGAAGACGGCGGCAAACGCGCCACCCTGGCGGCCTCCATGGCCTGCACGGCCCTGTCCATGGACCTGCGCACCCACCTGTTCCTGGTGGGGGATGGCAGCTACTGGGCCTATGAGGGCCATGCGGACGGCATCCAGGTGGCGGGCTTTCCCGCCCTGGAGGAACTGCTGGACAGTTTCGTGCTCCTGGGGGGCTCTCTGGCGATCTGCTCCACCTGCGACCAGGTGCTGTGCCATGCCTCCGGGGGCTCGGATCGCCCCCTCAGGCGACGCGCCGGGGCACAGATCCAGGGCATGGCCGCCTTGATGGAACCCCTGATGCGGGGCCAGGCCGTCACTTTCTGAGCATGCCTGTATAAATGTACTAGCCTGCAACCATCACATGAGATCCCTGACATGAAAGCCATTCTTGCCGACGACCACGCCCTCTTCCGGGAAGGCTTCGCCCTGCTGCTCAAGCAGATGCAGGCGGGGACGGAGGTGGCGCTGGCCGCTGATCTGGACGACTGCCTGATGCAGATCCAGCACCAGCCGGACGCGGATCTGCTGCTGCTGGACCTGAACATGCCGGGCATGCACGGCCAGGACAGTGTCAAGGCGCTGATGCGTGCCCATCCCGACCTGCCGGTGGTGATCCTGTCTGCCGCGGAGTGCCGGGAGGAGGTCATGGCGCTGCTGAGCGCCGGCGTGGCGGGCTACATCCCCAAGTCCGCCTCGCCCCAGGTGATGATTTCCGCCCTGCGGCTGATTCTGGCCGGCGGCGTCTACGTGCCGCCCCAGTTCCTGGATTTCGATGTCCCCGCCCGCACCGCGGAGCCCGGCGCCCGGTCCGGCCATGCCGCGCTGACGGAACGGCAGATGGACGTGCTGCGCCTCATCTCCGACGGCAAACCCAACAAGCAGATCTGCCGCGAACTGGGCCTGGGTGAGGGCACGGTGAAGGCCCACCTGGCGGCCATCTTCCGCGCCCTGGACGTGAGGAACCGCACCGAGGCGGCCGGGGCCGCACGCCGCCTGGGGATCATCGGGTAAGGGCCATGGCATACGGCCTAGTCCAAATGGACGATCCTCGGCGCGCGGATGCGGCGCCGGGACCTGCCACGGATGCGTTGCGGGGTCTTTCGCAACGCCACCCCGGCGCGGGCTGGGGGCCAGGTCAGCCTGTGGGCGGGCGCAAGGCGTTCGGCCGGATTGCGGCCTGGGCCGGAAAGACATCTCGTTTGGGCCGGATCGAGCGGCCATGGTGGCCCGCCCTGCGCGCTGTAGGCGCGCTGCTCCTCGCTGCCCTGTGCCTGGTTCCGGCGGCATTTGCCGCCCTGGGCCTGCCTTATGAGCAGACACGCTTCGATGCTTTGATGAAGGAAGGCCGGCCGGTGCTGGTGTGGTTCCATGTGGACTGGTGCCCCACCTGCAGGGCCCAGGACGGCATCCTGAGAGAACTCGTCACCCTGCCCGAACTGCGCCGGCTCACCGTCCTGCGGGTGGATTTCGACCAGCAGAAAAAGGAGGTGCGGAAGTTCCGCGCCATCCGGCAGGGCACCTTCATCCTCTTCAATGGCGGCAAGGAAGTGGGACGTTCCCTGGGCGGAACCTACC
Organism: Thiobacillus sp.; assembly: GCA_024235835.1. Taxonomy (NCBI): domain Bacteria; kingdom Pseudomonadati; phylum Pseudomonadota; class Betaproteobacteria; order Nitrosomonadales; family Thiobacillaceae; genus Thiobacillus; species Thiobacillus sp. The sequence continues at coordinate 45,699 of JACKLQ010000004.1, forward strand.
GGGAGGACATCCTCGAGTTCCTGCGCGCCGCATTCTGAGGCGCGGTCATGGACATTGGCGCAGGCACCTATGCCATGGCCGTTGCCGCCGGCGCCCTGTCCACCCTGTCGCCCTGCGTGCTGCCCCTGATACCCATCCTCCTGGGCAGCGCCCTGGCGGTCCATGCCCTGGGCCCCGTGGTCCTTGCCGGCGGGCTTTCCCTGTCCTTCGCCGCCATGGGCATCGTCCTGGCAGCCCTGGGGGCCTCCCTGGAAGTGGACCCGACCCATTTCCGCAACGGGGCCGCCGTGCTGCTGATGGGCTTCGCCCTGATCCTGCTCTCCACCCGTCTCCAGGCCGCCTTTGCCCGGGCAGCCTCGGGCCTGGCCGGGGCGGGCAACTCCCTGCTGGCCCGCCTCGCCCTCACCGGCCTGACCGGGCAGTTCGCCCTGGGCCTGCTGCTGGGCGTGGTGTGGAGCCCCTGTGTGGGCCCCACCCTGGGCGCCGCCATCACCCTGGCCAGCCAGGGCCGGGACCTGGCCGCGGCGAGTCTGGTGATGCTGCTGTTCGGCCTGGGCGCGGGCCTGCCCGTGATTCTCATCGGCCTGCTCTCCCGCCAGGCCCTGGGGCGGGTGCGCGGCAGGCTGGTAGCCACGGGCAAATGGGGCAAGCAACTGCTGGGCGGCATGCTGCTGGCCCTGGGCGTGATGATCCTGACGGGGGCGGACAAGCGCTTCGAGGCCTGGACCCTGGACGCCATGCCGGCCTGGCTGGTGACGCTGACCACCCGTCTTTGACGGGCCTGGCTTTGTGAATATGAATACGCGCCTGTGCATGAAGGCCAAGCCCCTTCCCCCTCTCCCCCACCCCCTCTCCCGCAAGCGGGCGAGGGGCGTTTCGAGAGCCGCTTCGCGACTTTGCGTCCATAACCCATGAACCTCCGCGCCCGAGCTTACCTGCTGGGCATGCTGCCGGCCATGCTGGTGGCCCTGATCCTGGGAAGCCATGTCAGCTACAGCCGCCTGCATGACCTGAGCACCGCCCTGGGGGCACGCAGCGAAACCCTGGCGCGATACGTCGCCCAGGGGGTGGAGTACGCCCTGTTCACCGGCCACAACGAGCATCTGGCGGAAATGGTGCGCTGGTCGGTACGCAGCCAGAAGGCCGCCTTCGCCGGGGTCTTCAAGGCGGACGGCACCCCCCTCACAATCGCCGGGCGCCTGCCGGACGACTTTCCCACACCCCTGGCCAAGGGCGTGACGGACACGGGCAGCCACCTGGTCACCACCCTGCCGGTGGTGCTGTCCCCCCTGGAACTGCACGACCCCTTCATGGTGTCCCAGACCTCCATCACCCCCCGCCCCATCGCCTGGGTTCAGATCATCTTCAGCCTCGAGGAGAACCAGGCCAAGGTCCGTAACATGCTGCTCACCAGCATCGGCATCACGCTGCTTGGGCTGGCATTCGCCATCGTCCTTGCCAGGGGGCTGGCCCGCGTGGGCATCCGCCCCCTCATGGACATCATCGACGCAGTGCGCCGTGTGGCCGGGGGGGATTTCCGGGTACGCATGCCGATCAACGCCAAGGGCGAAATCCAGACCCTGCAGGCAGGCATCAACACAATGGGGGAGGCGCTGCAGTTTTTCCATGAAGATATGCAGCGGCGGGTTGAGGCCGCAACGGCGGAACTGGCGCGCCAGAAGCAGGCCGCCGAGGCGGCCAACCTGGCCAAGACCCGTTTCCTGGGGGCGGCCAGCCATGACCTGCGCCAGCCCATGCACGCCATCGGCCTGTATGCCGCCGTATTGAAGCCGAAATTGCGGGGGAGGGAAGCAGCGTACACCCTGGACAAGCTGGATGCCTCCGTGAGCGCCATGGAAGGTCTGCTCGATGCCATCCTGGACATATCCCGCCTGGATGCAGGGGCTATCCGGCCCAAGTTTCAGGACCTGGATATCCAGGCCCTGCTAGACCACCTGAAGGAAGATTTCCGCCTTCAGGCCGAGGCCCAGGACCTGAAATTGCGCCTGCATTCCCCACCAGCCTGGGTGATGAGCGACCCCATTCTGCTGGACCGCATCCTGCGCAACCTGATCTGCAATGCCTTGCGCTACACGCGAGAGGGGGGTGTGCTGCTGAGTGCCAGACGCAGGGGCCAAACCCTGCGCCTCCAGGTCTGGGACACGGGCATCGGCATTTGCGCGGAGGACCAGGAGCGGGTCTTCCAGGAGTTCGTGCAAATCGCCAACCCGGAACGCGACCGTTCCAAAGGCCTGGGGCTGGGCCTTGCCATCGTGGAGCGGCTGGCCCGGCTGCTGGGCCATCACTTGTCGCTCCGTTCCGTTCCCGGCCAGGGTACGGTATTCAGCCTGGATGTGCCCCTCGCCTCCGGCGCGACGGATGAAGCCATGCCGGACGTGCCCGCCCTGGAGGACATTACCCGTTTGAAAGGCCTGGTGCTGCTGGTTGACGACGACATCGCGGTCAGGGACGCGCTGACGTCTCTCATGACCATCTGGGGCTTGACGGTGATAGCAAGGAGCAACAGCACGACGGCGCTCGCCGAACTGGAATCCCCGCCCGACTTGCTCGTCACCGACTATCGCCTGGCGGATCGGGACGGTCTGGCATTGGCGCAGGCCCTGCGCGACCGCTGGACCGGGACGGAGTTTCCGGTCATCGTCATCACCGGCGACACCTCGCCCGAAAACGTGCGACTCCTGCAAGCCAGCGGTTACCCGGTGCTGCACAAGCCGGTACGCCCCGCCAGATTGCGCGCCCTGGTCACTCGCCTGCTGCTCAACGCCTATTCAGTCAAGAATTCCCGTATTTGAGACAACGCACCCCGCGCCTGTTCAGGCACGCAGGTGGACACGTAGGCCAGTTCCACGCCGCCCCGGCATTGCACCAGGACACACATGACGGTGGTGGTGGCCTGTTGGGCGGAGATAACCTGACATGAGCGATGGGCCAGTTCCTCCGACTTTCGCCCCACCTCCTGGGTACTCTCCTACGCCGTCCGGCCCGGTTCCCGGTTGTGGTGTTTCAGTTCCCTTCGTGCCTGGGCCAAAGCCATGTGGTTGCGCACCCGGACCAGCACCACTCCAGCGGCTAGACGGAGGAAATCTCCATGGCGCAGACCCGATTGCGCCCTTTCCGCTTGGCTTCGTAGAGTTGTGCATCGGCCAGACCCACCAGCGCTGCGGAGTCGATGCCCTCGCGGGGTGACACCGTGGCCACCCCCAGGCTGACTGTCACCACCGGCGCTACATCCGAAGCATGATGGGGAATCTGCAATTTCTGTACGCCAAGCCGCAGGGACTCGGCCTTGGCCTGGGCGCCGGCCAGGCCGGTCCCCGGCAGCAGGCACACGAACTCCTCCCCGCCATACCGGGCGCTGAGGTCATGGGAGCGGGTCACGCTTCGCATCAACACCTGGGCAACGGCCTGGAGGCAGGCATCTCCTGCCTGATGGCCATAGGTGTCGTTGAAAGGCTTGAAATGATCGATGTCCGTAAGGATCAGGGACAGGGGGGCACCGGTGCGGCGGGCAAACCGCCACTCGCTGTCCAGGGCTTCATTGAAGCGGCGGCGGTTGGCAAGCCCGGTCAGTCCATCCAGGAATGCCATGGCACGCAACTGGTCGGCCTGCAGCTTCAAGGTCAGGTGGGCCCGCACGCGGGCCTTCACCACGGCCGGGTTCACGGGCTTGGTGATGTAATCCACCGCTCCGGCCTCCAGGCCTCGGGTTTCGTCCTCCGGGCTGTTCTGGGCAGTGATGAAGATGATTGGGACATCCCTGGTAAGGGGATCGGCCAAGAGGCGCCCGCAGGTCTCGTATCCATCCATCTCGGGCATCATCACGTCCAGCAGGATCAGGTCGGGTGGCCGGGCAGCCGCCAATTCGAGGCCGGCTTCACCGGAGGTGGCGACCTGGAGGTCATAGTCCGATGCCAGCGCCGCCCCCAGGGTCATGAGGTTCGCGGGGGTATCGTCGATGGCGAGTATCCTCGGCCTTGTATCACTCATGTGTCGTGTCTTCCCAGCCTTGGGACCGTCTCAGAGCACGCAGTCTATCCAATACCGAGGCGAATTGCAGATCGGCCATGAGGTAGTCCATGGCCTTTACCTCCTCGCTGAGAGGCGTGCCTGCCGCAGCGGCCAGCAGGGTCTTGAAATGGTTGATGGCGTCGAATTTCCGTTGCTCCAACAAGGGCTCCAGGCCGGCCATCAGCCTCCGGATAGTGGACGTGTCGCCGGAGCCCTGGACCTTCGCGCCACCTCCTCCGTCATCGCCAGCCTGACCCTTCCTGGGCAGCCACAGGGTGAGTTTTTCCTGCAGGACGGCCAGCGACATCGGCTTGGCAATATAGTCGTCCATGCCTGCCTTGAGGCAGCGCTGTCGATCCTCCTCGAAGGCATCCGCCGTCAGGGCGATGATGGGCAGGCGGGGGCGTGCATGAACCTGCTCCCATGCCCGGACCTGCCGGGTTGCGGCCAGGCCATCCATGATGGGCATGTTCACGTCCATGAGCACCAGGTCGGCCGCATCCCCGCTCCCGAGCGTTTCCACGGCCTGGGCCCCGTTCTCCAGCGCGTGGACGCTCAAGCCCAGTTTGTCCAGCATGATGCCGGCCACCTTGCGGTTGGTGGCGTCGTCGTCCACGAGCAGCACCCGACCGGACAAGCCGCCGCGCTGGGCGGCGGCTTTCCCCTTGGCTTCCGCAGGCCGGGGCAACAGACGGGCATCACTGCCTGCCTCCTCCAGGGCCAGGGGCACGCGGAACCAGAACCGGGCGCCATTTCCCGCCTGGCTCTCCACGCCCGTCTCGCCGCCCATGGCCAAGGCCAGGCTGCGGACGATGGAAAGGCCCAGGCCTGAGCCGCCGTATTTTCTGGTCGTGGAACTGTCCGCCTGGGAGAAGGGCTGGAACAGCATGTGCTGCCGCTCCGGGTCCACGCCGATGCCCGTGTCCCGCACGGAGAACTCCACCTGGGCGATGGGCCCGGTGCGGTTCAACTCCCGTGCCTCTATACGCACGTGGCCCTGATTGGTGAACTTGATGGCATTGCTCACCAGGTTTGCAAGCATCTGGGCCAGACGATGGGGGTCCCCTCGATAGCGCTGGTGGTGCCCTTCCCATGCCACTTCCAGTTCCAGGCCCTTGAGCCCGGCCGGTCCGGAGAAGAGGGAACGGGTCTCGTGCATGATCTGATCCGGGGCCAGGGTCACGTTTTCCAGCTCCAGCTTGCCGGCCTCCACCTTGGACAGGTCGAGGATATCGTTGAGCAGCGTCAGCAGGGCCTGGCCGGAATGCAGGATGGTCCGCACGCAGTCATCCCGCTCGGCCTTGTCCAGATCGGATTGCAGCAGCACCTGGGCCATGCCCAGGATGCCGTTCATGGGCGTGCGGATTTCGTGGCTCATGGTGGCCAGGAAGCGGCTCTTGGCGATGTTGGCAGCCTCCGCGGCCTCCTTGGCCTGGATCATATCCGTGACATCCACCCGGAAGCCGACGATGTGGCCGGTGGGTGTCCGCCTTTCCCTGATCTTCAGCACACGGCCATCGTCCAGTTTCTGCAGGAGTTCCGTCTTGCCCTGGCGGTGGAGTTCCAGGCGATGCGCAATCCACTCCTCCTCATGGCCCAGGGCCGCCTGATACTGGCCCCGCTCGACGCCGTAGCGAACGATCTCCTCGAAGGTGCGCCCCTTCTCGATGACGGGCGCCGTGGTGCGATATATGTCGGCATATTCATCGTTCCAGAACACCAGCCGGTCATCGGGATCGTAGATGACGAAGGCCTCTCCTATGGTCTCGATGCTGGATCGCAGCAGCTGTTCCGCTTCCAGCAGCCGCTCTTCGGCCTGCTTGCGCAGGGTGATGTCCTGATGGGTGCCGGACATGAGCAGGGGCTGGCCTTGTTCCGTCCAGGTGGATACCTTGCCCCGATCCAGCACCCAGATCCAATGGCCGTCTCTGTGGCGCAAGCGGGCTTCGATTTCGTAGTAATCCAACTCCCCTGCAAAATGCTGCTCCAGCAGCACTCCCGAGCGCCCCAGATCCTCCGGATGCACCATGTTGAGCCATGTGTCGATGCCCAGGGGGGCCAGTTCTTCCAGGGTGTAACCCGTGATCTCTGCCCATCGATCGTTGAACATCACCTCGCCGGTCTGGACATTCCACTCCCAGGTGCCTACCCGGGTGCCCTCGATGATGTCCGAGAGGCGCCTGCGCTCCAGGGCCAGTTCTTCCTCCTGGTGCTTGCGCTCGGTGATGTCGGTATGGGATCCGGCCATGCGGTAGGGCTTGCCGGAGGGGTCGCGAACCGCCACGCCCCGGGACAGTATCCAGCGCCAGGAACCATCCTTGTGGTGGAAGCGGAATTCCAGGCTGTAGGCTGGGGATTGCCCGCCCAGGTAGGACTCGATGGCGGCATTGACCCGTGGGGCATCGTCGGGATGGAGCAGGCGTGCGAAGGTAGCGAAATGGTTTTCCAGTTCGTCGTCCCGGTAGCCCACCATCTCCTTCCAGCGGGGCGAAAAATACGTTTCGTTGGTGCGCAGGTCCCAATCCCATATCCCGTCGTTGGAACCGGCGATGGCCAGCTGGTATCGCTCCCGGGAATCCCTGATGTCCGCCTGGGCCTGACGGATGGAGGCCGCCATGCGGTTGAAGGTTTCTATCACCGACCGCAGTTCGGCACTGCCCAGGGAGGGCAATTGCACGTCATATTGGCCCGCCGCCATGGCCTGGGCGCCTGACTCGACCAATCGCAGGGGCGCCAGCCCCTGGCGCAATACCAGCCAAATGCCGACGAAATCCAGCAGAACGGCAAGCATGAGAATCTGCAGATGGCGAGTGAGGTGGGACCAGGCCCTGTTCGCCAGCCGCTGGGACGTGAGGGTCAGGCTCAGTTCGCCGTAGGTGCGTCCCCCCACCACCACACGGGCAGTGCCCTGGACATCCTGGAAGCGGAACATCGCCATGAACCAGCCAGGCGCAATGGCGGGGACGCGGGTGTCCTGGCTTTTCAGGGTGGTGCCCGTGAGGTCCACGAACTGGGCCGAGGCAATCAGGGGCCGTCCCACATAGCGGTCCAGTGTCTGCTGCAGGGTGGAAAAATCGCCGATCACCACCGTCTCGGCCAGGGCTGCGGGCAGGGTTTCCAGTTCGGTGGCCAGAACGCTCTTCAGATCGGCCTCGACCTCCCGTGCCTCCTGGCGGGCCGAAAGCATGAGCATGGCACTGCCCGCCACAAGCAGCGCGATACTGGCGGTGACCAGCAACCGGCCGATGAACGGCAGACGTTGCCAAATCCCCGGCACCGCGCTCATGGCTACTTGATGTCCTTCACCAGGGTGTTCCTGTAGAAATCCGAGTAGCTGCGGTAGTCCGCCTGGCCGGAGGCACGAAAGCCATAGGGCGGCTTCTGGCCGACAGACTGGCCGGTCTGTTCCAGGATGCGCGCACCCTCCGGGTCGTTCTCCATGCCGTCGATGGCACTCCTCACCCTGTCCGCCACGTCCCTGGGCACCCTGGGATGCACGGAAATGGGCAGGTTGTGAAAGGGAACGGACTCCCACAGGACCCGGAATTTCATGCCCTCCCGGTGGGCAAATGCACGCATGACCTGATTGTTCACCCCGGCGGCGATGACCCGCCCTGCCTTGAGCTGCCCCATGATGCCCTCCTGGTTGCCCCCGAACACAGGCGTCACTCCGATGCCCTGGCGCAGCAACTGGTCCATGGGCACCGCATAGCCGACGAAGGCTGCCTGGGAGGGAAAGCCCACTTCCTTGCCTTCCAGTTGGGCCAGGCTCGTGATTGGCGAGTTTGCCAGGGTGACGATCTGGCCCGTGATAGCCTCTGCCCGGGGCCTGAGGATGACCTGATAGCCCGCCTGGGCCATCTTGGGCAGAAAGATGGTGTTGGAATACACGAAGTCGTAGGCACCCCGCTCGGTGGCATCGTTGGATTCCGGCGCGGTGCGGGCCACCTTCAGGGCCAACACCAGCCCGGTCTTGCGCTGAACGTAGTCCAGGATGGGATTCCAGTATTGGGCGGTTAGGACCGCGCTGCGCTGGGACAGGACGCCGAAGGAATAGGCCTCCGCCATGGCCGTGCCGGCCTGAAACCCGCCCACGATCACTACAGCCAGGGCCAGCAGGAATCGAGGAATGATGCGCACTTTTGCCTCCGTGCAAAGAACAAGTGGATTGGGCGCCCAGGCCTGGGCCCTGCAAGGAATTATCGGCATCCGGGGCAATAACTTGATCGTACCGGCAGCCCGTCTCCGGGCACCTCCACCCGGTTGCCCACGGGCTGATATCCACTTGGCCAGGCCAGGTGCAGCCCCCCCGCCATGCCTTGTCCGGCCGCCTGCAAGACCCCTGGGCCTGGACCGATCCGCCGCCGTATGACGCTGATCAGCGTGGCCCAACCTGTTCAGGCACGCAGGTGTAGACGTGGGCCAGTTCCGCGCCGCCCCGGCATTCCCGCGTGGGCACATCGATGTACTGGCAGCCGGGGTAGCAGACCTGGGTGAAGCACAAGGCCGTCTTGCCGGCGAAATCGGGAGTGCAGCGCTCCGCCTCGGGCTGCTCGCCGGCGCTGCCCCACACCTGGGGGCCGGGACAGTCTCCCTGGCCCGCGGCCACCCAGCCGGCCCGGGCGACGGGTGCCACCAAAAGGGCAAGGCAGCAGGCCAAAACCTTCACACCTTGTTGCGCCACTCCGTCTCCTCGGCGTCGAACAGGCGATTGGATTCGTGGGGCCCCCAGGTGCCCGCCGGGTAGGTGTGGATGAAGTCCCGTTCCTGGGCCCAGTACTTCAGGATGGGATCCACCACCCGCCAGGCCCATTCCACCTCGTCGAAGCGGATGAAGAGCGTGCGATCTCCCTCGATCACGTCCAGCAGCAGGGCCTCGTAGGCATCCAGGGGATTCTCGTCGGCAGTGCGGTAGCTGGCGTTGAGCTTCACCACCCGGGTGTTCATGTCCAGGCCCGGCTGCTTGGCGTGGATCTCCATGTGCATGCTCTCGTCCGGCTGGATGGAGAGCACGATCCAGTTGGGCTCCAGCACCTCCAGGGGCGTCTCCCGGAACAGCTGCTGGGGCGGGTGGCGCAGGCGGATGGCGATCATGGAGAGCTGGTCCTTCAGCCGCTTGCCCGTGCGCAGGTAGAAGGGCACGCCCCGCCAGCGCCAGTTGTCCACGTACATCTTGGCGGCCACGAAGGTTTCGGTGACCGAGTCCGGCTCCACCCCCATCTCGTCCTGGTAGCCCGGCACCTGGTTGCCTGCCACCAGCCCCGCCTTGTACTGGGCGCGGAAGGCATGGGCATGGATCGAACGCTTGGCGATGGGGCGGATGGAGCGCAGCACCTTCACCTTCTCGTCCCGCAGGGCGTCCGCCTCCAGGGCAGGGGGCGGCTCCATGGCCACGAGGGTGAGGAGCTGCATGAGGTGGTTCTGCAGCATGTCCCGCAGGGCGCCGGCCTTGTCGTAGTAGTCGGCGCGCTTGCCGATGCCCACGTCCTCCGCCACGGTGATCTGCACGTGGTCGATGAAGTTGCGGTTCCACAGGGGCTCGATAAGGGTGTTGGCGAAGCGGAATACCAGCAGGTTCTGCACCGTCTCCTTGCCCAGGTAATGGTCGATGCGAAACACCTGGGACTCGTCGAAATACCGGTGCAGCAGCTGGTTCAGCATCTGGGCGGATTCGATGTCCACGCCGAAGGGCTTTTCCACCACGATGCGATGCAGGCCCCGGGGTTTGGAAAGGCCCACGGCATCCAGGTTCTTGATGACCGGGCCGAAGTCCGCGGGCTTGATGGCCAGGTAGAACACCATGTTGGAGCAAACCCCCAGCTTGGGCTTGGCCAGTAGTTCCTTCAGGCGGGTGTAGGCCTCGGGGTCCTCCAGGTCGCCCCGCAGGTAATCGAAGCGATCGACGAACTTGTCCAGGGCCGGGCCGTCGGCCTGGAGTTTGTCGGCAAGCAATTCCCTGACGTGCTCCCGCCAGGCGGCGGCGTCGCACTCCCGCCGGGCGAAGGCCACGAAATTGAGTGAGTCCGGCAACTTGCCCGCCAGTTCCAGGCGATACAGGGCGGGCAGCAGCTTGATGGAGGCCAGGTTGCCGGTGGCGCCAAAGATGACGAAGTTACAGGGGGGGAGGGGGACTTCCTGGTCGAACATGGCGTTTTCCTCGGTGAAGGGGGAAGGGTGAAGGGTGGGCGTTTTTTTACCCTTATCCCTTCCCCCTTCCCCCTTCACCACCGGTAACCGCATGGCCGCCGAAGCCCTGGCGCATCTTGGCCAGGACCTTGTTGGCGTAGTCCCCCTTGCCCTGGCTGGAAAAGCGGGCCATGAGGGCCTGGGTCATCACCGGGGTGGGCACCCCCAGGTTCACCGATTCCAGGGCCGTCCAGCGGCCTTCGCCGGAATCCGCCACCACGGGGGCGATGTCCGCCAACTGCTGGTCGTGCTTTAGGAAGTCGGCGGTGAGGTCCAGCAGCCAGGAACGCACCACGGAACTGTGGCGCCACAGCTCGGCGATGGCGGCCAGGTCCAGGTTGAACTCCCGCTTGGCGCCCATGAGGGCGAAACCCTCCGCCAGGGCCTGCATCATGCCGTACTCGATGCCGTTGTGGACCATCTTGGTGAAGTGGCCGGAGCCCACCGGGCCCGCATGGAGCCAGCCCGTGTCCGGCGTGGGCGACAGCACCTTAAGGAAGGGGGCCAGCCGGGCCAGTTCCTCCTCCCCACCGCCGGCCATGAGGCAGTAGCCATTGGCCAAGCCCCACACACCGCCGGACACTCCCACGTCGGCAAAGCGGATGTCCAGCTTGCCCAGTGTATCGGCACGGCGCATGGCGTCCTGGTAATAGCCGTTGGCCCCGTCCACCAGCAGGTCTCCGGGGGCCAGCAGGGCCGCCACGTCCCGGATGGCCTGGTCCGTGGCCTCCCCCGCGGGCAGCATGAGCCAGATGACCCGGGGTGCCTTCAGCCCCCCCACCATGCCGGCCAGGTCGGGACAGGACACCACGTTCTTCTCTTCCTTGGCCAGGTCGTCAGCCACTGCCGCGTTGCGGTTGTAGGCCAGGACCCGGACGCCGCCACGGCTCAGGCGCCGGGCCATGTTGCCGCCCATGCGGCCCAGGCCGTATAGACCGATTTCAAGCATCTTGCTCTCCTACGTCTCTCAGGATAACGATGGGCCGCCCCGAATCGGTCTTGAACCCCTCGGGGATGCCCAGTGTTCTCAGGATAGCCCGGTTATTTGCCCAGGCTGCGCAAGGTTGGGTCGGAAACCTGTTGCCAAGGGACGGTCCCAGCCAAGTTTATATCTTGAACATTTCGGCCAGGTGGCGAAGTTCGGCCGAGAGCTCGGCCACTTCCCTGGCCACCTCGGAGGTCTCCTGGCTGGAATGGGAACCCCGCACCGTCATCTGGGCCACCCGCTCCACATTCTGGGCGATCTCCTTGGCAGCCATGGCCTGTTCCTTGAGGGCGCTGCTTATTTCCTCCACGGTATGGACCACCTGACCGGATGTGGTTTCTATGGCGGCGATGGAATCCCCCGCCCTGTGGGCCAGTTGCACACCCTCGGCCACCAGGGTGACGCCGCTTTCCATCTCCACCACGGTACGGCGGGCTCCCTGCTGGACCTTGTCGATCATGCCGGTGATCTGCTGGTTGGAATTGGAGGTGCGTTCCGCCAGCTTGCGCACCTCGTCCGCCACCACGGCGAAGCCCCGGCCCCTGCTCGCCGGCCCGGGCCGCCTCGATGGCGGCGTTGAGTGCCAGGAGGTTGGTCTGTTCGGCGATCTCCCGGATCACCTTCACGATGGCGGAGATATCGGTGGAATACCCTTCCAGCTCCCGAATGGCGGCTGCGGCAGCATTGACTGAGTCAGCCACGCGGCCGGTCTCGTCCGCCGGGTGGTGCACCACATGGCTGCCCTCCCTGGAGGCATCTCCCGCCTCCGTGGCCACGGCGCTGGCATCCCGGGCATGCTCCTCCATCTGGTCGATGGAAACGGACAACTGCTCCACCGAGGCCGCCATGCTGGAGGAGGCCTCGGACTGTTCCGTGGCGGCATGGGCCGAAGTCTGGCTGCTGTTCTTCAGCACCTGCACCGCCCCGCCCAGGCTGCGGGCGTTCCGCTGGATGCGCACCGCACCCTCCTGCAGGTTGTTGCGCATGATGGCGAACTGCTGCAGCAACTGGCCCACTTCATCCTGTCCGGCCTGGGGCACGGGCCTGGAGAAATCGAAGGCGGCAATGCCCTTGGCCACTTCCACCGCCTGCTGCAGGGGCATGTTGATATGGCGGATGACCCACCAGGCCACGACGGGCCAGGCCACCAGGGCCAGGCCACCAGGGTCACGCCAGCCAGGACCAGCAAGCCGGTACGGAAGGGGGCGATGTCCGCTGCCGTCCCGGGTTTCAAGTCACCGAGCACCATGCCCAGGGCGACCCAGCCCACGAACACCGCCGTCAGCACCGCCACCATGGAGGCCAGGGTGGTAACCCACAACTTGGTGGCCAGGCCCATGTCCACCAGACGGCTCATCTGGGCGCTCAGGCCGCCCTTGCGCAACAGCCCCGCCTCCAGGCGGACGCCGGGGTCCTGGCGCATGCGCGCGAAAAGCTCTTCCGCCGCCAGCACCTCGTCCCGGGTTGGCCTGACCCGCACGGACATGTAGCCACCGTCGGGCGTGGGAGTGGCCGTGGCCTTGACCCAGTAATGGTCGCCGTTCTTGCATCGGTTCTTCACATACCCGTTCCAGGGGCGCCCCGCCTTGAGGGTGGCCCACAGGTCCCGGAAGGCCTCGGAGGGCATGTCCGGGTGTCGCAGGATGCTGTGGGGCTGGCCGATCAGCTCGCAGCGGGAAAAACCTGACAACTGGACAAAGTCGTCATTGACGTGGGTGATGATGCCCTTTGCGTCAGTCCGGCTGATAATGGCGGCATGGTCCGGAATCAGACATTCCTTCTGACTTACAGGCTGGTTGTTCCGCATGGAAGGTGCTCTCCTCGCCAAGTGACGATTGGATGGGAGGTGAGGGCCGTGGATTCGCATAGGGATATCGGCGGACGACACATAAACTTTAGTTTTGAAAAAAACGATGAAATCTCTATTTTGTACTTCTGAAGCGATTCCCCTGATCAAGACAGGGGGCCTGGCCGATGTCTCCGGTGCCCTGCCCATCGCCTTGCGGGAAATCGGCGTGGATTGCCGAATGCTGCTGCCCGGATACCCTCGGGTTCTGGAGATGGCCGGGGACATACAGCCCTTGTGCAATTTCCCCGGCTTGCCGGGCCACCCAGCGGCCCGGCTCCTGGAGGGCCGCATGCCCGGAAGCAGCACCCCCATGTATGTGCTGGACGTGCCCGCCGCCTTCGACCGCATCGGCGGGCCTTACCAGGACGAGCACGGCCTCGACCACATCGACAATGCCTGGCGTTTCGCCCTCCTCTCCAAGGCGGCCGCCATTCTTTCCACCCCCCACTCCCCCCTGGACTGGCACCCGGACGTGCTCCATTGCAACGACTGGCAGACGGGCCTGGCACCCGCATACCTGCATTTCATGGGCGCATCGATGCCTTCCCTGATGACGGTGCACAACCTGGCCTACCAGGGCATCTACGCGCCAGACGTGTTGCCCCAGCTGGACCTGCCGCCCCACAGCTTTTCCATTGAAGGGGTGGAGTACTACGGCAATGTCTCCCTGCTCAAGGCCGGCCTTTACTACGCCTGGCAAATCAGCACCGTGTCACCCACCTACGCCCGGGAGATCCAGCAGGCACCCCTGGGCATGGGCCTGCAGGGACTGCTGGCCCGCCGGGCAGGGCAACTCACCGGCATCCTCAACGGCATCGACACCGCGGACTGGAACCCCTCCGCCGACCTGCACCTGCCCTGCGCCTATACCCACCGGGCCACCGGCGACAAGCGCAATTGCAAGAAGGCCCTGCAGGAACGCATGGGCCTGGAGCCCAGGGCGGAAGCCCCCCTCTTCGGCCTCATCGCCCGCATGACCCACCAGAAGGGCCTGGACCTGGTGCTGGCCGTGGCCGATGGCATCATCCACCGGGGCGGACAACTGGTCATGCTGGGCACCGGCGACAAGGCCATCGAGCAGGCGGTGCGGGAGACCTGCCAGAAACACCCGGGCCAGGCCGCCTGCTACATCGGCTACGACGAGGCCCTGTCCCACCAGATCGAGGCCGGTGCCGACGTGTTCCTCATGCCTTCCCGCTTCGAGCCCTGCGGCCTGAACCAGATGTACAGCCTGCGCTACGGCACCGTACCCATCGTCCATGCCACCGGCGGCCTGGCCGACACGGTGGAGGACGGCCTCACCGGCTTCGTGTTCGACGAACCCACCCCCCACGCCCTCTGGCTGGCGGTGGAACAGGCCCTGGAGCTGTATCCCATCAAACCCGCCTGGAAACGCATGATGCAGAACGGCATGAAGCAGGATTTCAGCTGGGAGCACAGCGCCAAGGCCTACGCGGCGCTTTACCAGCGCATGCTGGGGTGAGGCCCGGTGGTGCATAAGCTGATGTCATGCCGGCGAATGCCGGTATCCAGTGCCACGCCTGGACCCCGGCGTTCGCCGGGGTGACATGCAAACGATCAGGGAACAATCCATGTCCAAGTCCGCCCGTCTCCTTTTTCTGGCCACCCTCCTGATCCCCCAGGCTGCCTCGGCGGCGGGCGTGGAGCAGTTCTCCCCCCAGGGCGAGGTGAAGGGCGTACGCCAGGTCAGCGCGCGCTTCGACGTCGACATGGTGCCCCTGGGCGACCCCCGCCTGGCCGATCCCTTCATCGCCACCTGCCCCGCCAAGGGCACGGGCCGCTGGGTGGACAACCGCAACTGGGTGTACGACTTCGAGGCGGACCTGCCCGCCGGCCTCAACTGCGAGTTCAAGCTGGCCCCCGGCCTGAAGACCCTGGCCGGCGAGGCCCTGGCCCCGGCCAGCTACCGTATCACCACCGGCGGCCCGGCCATCGTCACCTCCATCCCCGAAGAAGGCCAGGAACACATCCGCGAGGACCAGGTCTTCGTCCTGGGCCTGGATGCGCCGGTGAAGGCAAGCAGCCTGGCGGGCCGTCTGTGGTGCGTGGCCGAAGGCGTGGCGGAAAAGATGCCCGCCAGGCTGCTGGGAGCAAAGGACAAGCGCAAGGTGCTGGAAGCCAGCGAGCGCTTCTTCCGGGACTACTTCTACGCCGTGGACCGGAACCGGAATGTGCTGTTCAGCTTCCGCGCCCCCGGCGGCGACCGTCGCACCACCCTGCTCCAGGCCGCCACCCAGCCCGACGCACCGGTGGTGGTGGCCCGCTGCGGCCGCCGCCTGCCCGCCCAGGCCAAGGTCAGCCTGATATGGGAGGCGGGCATCGAGTCCGCCAGCGGCGTGGCCACCACCAACTCCCAGACACTGGCCTTCAAGACCCGGCCGGAGTTCACGGCAAAGCTGCGC
This sequence comes from Thiobacillus sp., assembly GCA_024235835.1. Taxonomy (NCBI): domain Bacteria; kingdom Pseudomonadati; phylum Pseudomonadota; class Betaproteobacteria; order Nitrosomonadales; family Thiobacillaceae; genus Thiobacillus; species Thiobacillus sp. The sequence goes on from JACKLQ010000004.1 coordinate 61,171, forward strand.
TGCCAGAAACTCAACGCCCGCTCCCCCTGCCTGCCGGTGCTGCCCATGCGCCTGGACTTCACCGCGCCGGTGGACGCCAGGATCGCCGCCAGCCTGCGCCTACGGGCGGGCAAGCAGAGTTGGAAGGCCAGGCTGCCGGAGGGGGACCTGAAATCCGGCACCACCCAGTCCGTGGAATTCCCCGCCCCCTTCCCGGAAAAAGCCAAGCTGGTCCTGAGCCTGCCCAAGAACCTGAAGGACGATGCCGGCCGGCCCCTGCTCAACGCCAGGCGCTTCCCCCTGGCCATCCAGACGGACCAGGCCCCGCCCCTGGCCAGGTTCGCCAGCGGCTTCGGCCTCTACGAGTTGAATGCGGACCCCGCCCTGCCCCTGACCCTGCGCTACGTGGACCCGGTCACTTCCAGCCACGCCCGCCTCTCCGCCGAGATGCTGAGCACCAAGGACCCCCTGGAGATCATCGCCTGGATGCGACGCATCCGGGAGACGGACCGGGACATCTGGGGCCGGCCCGAGGGTGACAAAAGCGCTGACAAGGACGAGGTGAAGGTCACCCACTTCGGCGCCGAAGACTCCATTTTCGAGCCCCGCCACAAGATTGCCGCGCAAGGAAACGTCGGGCCGCCCCAAGTTTTCTTGCCCCCCTCGGGGGGCGGGAGCCGCGAAGCGGCTTCCTGGGGGCTCTCCATCCCCCTGCCCAAGCCCCTGCCGGACAAGGAGACCGAGGTCATCGGCATCCCCCTCAAGGGCGCCGGCTTCCACATCGTGGAAGTGGCCAGCCCCCGCCTGGGCGCGGCCCTCATGGACAAGGCCAGGCCCTACCACGTGCGCGCCTCCGGCCTGGTCACCAACCTGGCCATCCACTTCAAGCTGGGGGGCGAGTCCTCCCTGGCCTGGGTCACCCGCCTGGACAACGGCCAGCCGGTGGCCGACGCGGAGGTGACGGTCATGGACTGCGGCGGCAAGGCCCATGCCCAGGGTCGTACCGGCAAGGACGGCATCCTGCGCATCAACTCGCCCTTGCCGGAAAACCACACCCTGCCCGGCTGCCTGGACCAGTACGACCGCCAGTGGTTCGTTACGGCGAAAAGCGGCGACGACTTCAGCTTCCTGCTGTCGGACTGGAACGACGGCATCTCCCCCTGGCGCTTCAACCTCTACTCCGATAGCTGGCAGGGTCCCTACATCGCCCACGCCGTGCTGGACCGGGGCCTGTACCGGGGCGGCGAGGAGGTCGGGATCAAACTCTTCGCGCGGCGCAAGAAGTCCGTGGGCTTCGGTTTCGTGGACAAGGGTGAGCTGGGCAGTGAAATCATCCTGCGCCACCAGGGCAGCGGCGAAGAGGTGAAGCTGCCCGTGGCCTGGGACAGCCAGGGCATCGCCGATCTCGCCTACACCCTGCCCAAGGAAGTGAAGCAGGGGGTGTGGCGCATCATCGTGGCCCACACCCAGAAGAAGCGGGGCCGCAACGAACTGGAGGCCGGCGAGTTCAAGGTGGCCGCCTTCCGGGTGCCCAACATGCGGGCCCGTCTCTCCGGCCCTGCCCAGGCGGTGAACCCCGCTGAAATCCACCTGGACATGCAGGCCAGCTACCTGGCGGGGGGCGCCGCCAGCCAGCTGCCCGTCACCCTGCGGGGCCAGTTGCAGGCCTACGGCGTCCACTTCGACGACTACCCCCAGGCCACTTTCGCCAACGGCCCGGTGAAGCCGGGACGCCAGGACGAACGCGCCGACTGGCACATCGGCGACTACGAGGTGGGCGAGGGCTTTGTCCCTGTGGACGACGACCAGCCCATCCGCCTGAAGACCCTCCAGTTCAGGCTGGACCAAGGCGGAACCGGCCGGGCCGGCTGGGACAAGCTGCCCAAGCTGGACAGCCCCCGCATGCTGGTGGCGGAGGCGGAGTATCGGGATGCCAACGGCGAGACCCGCGGCGCCGCCGCCCGGGTACCCCTCTATCCGTCCAAGGTGCTGGTGGGCATCCAGCCGGATAACTGGGTCCAGGCCAAGGCGGTGCAACGCTTCCGCATCCACACCCTGGATGCCGCGGGCAAGCCCCTGGCCGGCGTGCCGGTGCGGGGCCGGCTGTTCCAGCGGGACTGGCATTCCTACCGCAAGCGCGTCATCGGCGGCTTCTACGCCTATGAGCACGCCGAGGAGATCGTGCCCCTGAAGGCGGAGTGCGCCGGGACCAGCGACGACAAGGGCATGTTCCTCTGCGAGACCCGTAGCGCCTCCACGGGCACCCTGGTGATGGAAGCCTCGGCCCAGGACGCGGACGGCCGTGCCAGCCATGCCCAGGTGGACGTGTGGGTGCCTGCCGGCGACGGCTGGGTGGACGCCTCCGACAACGACCGCATGGACCTGATCCCGGACAAGCGCCGGTTCGACATCGGCGAGACCGCCCGCCTGCGCCTGCGCATGCCCTTCGACAGTGCCCAGGTGCTGGTGGGCGTGGAACGGGAAGGCGTGCTGGACGCCTGGGTCACCACCGTGAAACGGGACAACCCGGTCATCGAAGTGCCCATCAAGCCCGAGTACGGCCCCAACGTCTTCGTCACCGCCCTGGCGGTGCGGGGCCGGGTGGCCGGCGTGCAGCCCACCGCCATGATCGACCTGGGCAAGCCCGCCTTCCGCATGGGCGCCACGGAGATCCAGACCGGCTGGTCCGGCTATGCCCTGGACGTGAAACTGTCCACGGACAAACCCCAGTACCACGTGCGCGAAAAAGTGAAGGTGAAGGTCCAGGTGAAGCGCCCGGACGGCAGCATTCCCAGGAATGCCGAAGTGGCCCTGGCGGCAGTGGACGAGGGCCTGCTGGAGCTGTCTCCCAACACCACCTGGAAGCTGCTGGACGCCATGATGCAGCGGCGGGGCATTGCCGTGACCACCAGCACCGCCCAGATGCAGGTGGTGGGCAAGCGCCACTTCGGCCGCAAGGCCGTGGCGTCCGGCGGTGGCGGTGGTCAGGGCAGCGCCCGGGAGCTGTTCGACACCCGTATCTTCTGGCAGGCCCGGGTGCGCCTGGATGACAAGGGCGAGGCCAGCGTGGAGGTGCCCCTCAACGACAGCCTCACCCGCTTCCGCATCGTCGCCGTGGCCAACGCCAGCGTGGGCCGCTTCGGCAGCGGCGAGGCCAGCGTGGCTGTCACCCAGGACCTGCAATTGCTCTCGGGCACCGCGCCCCTGGTGCGGGAAGGCGACCGGCTCAAGACCTACTTCACCCTGCGCAACGCCGGCGACAAGGCCCTGACCGTGGTCGTAAGTCCTCGCCTCAACGGCCTGGCCTTGCCCGCCATCGCGGAAACCCTGGCCCCGGGCCAGGGCAAGGAGATCGCCCTGCCCGTGGACGTACCCCTGGGGGTGGACAAACTGGTGTGGGACGTGAGCGCCCAGGCCCGGGACAACCTACAAGCCAGAGACCACCTGAAGATCACCCAGCAGGTGAAGGAGGCCGTGCCGGTGCGCACCTTCCAGGCCACCCTGGCGCAACTGGATAACACTCTGAACGTTCCTGTGAAACGGCCCGCGGACGCCCTGCCGGGCCGGGGCGGCGTCGGCGTGAAGTTCCAGCCCAGGCTGGCCGGCGACCTGGCGGGCGTGCAGGAATACATGGCGGACTACCCCTGGACCTGCCTGGAGCAGAAGGCCTCCCGGGCCGTGGCCCTCCAGGACGATGCCCTGTGGAAATCCGTCGCCAACGCCCTGCCCGCCTACCTGGACCGGGACGGCCTGGCCAAGTACTGGCCGGACCTGTTCCAGGGCAGCGACACCCTCACCGCCTACCTGCTCAGCATCAGTGATGCCGCCGGCCTGGAACTGCCCCTCGAGGCCCGGGTGCGCATGCTCGAAGGCCTGCAAGGCTTCGTCACCGGCCGGGTGGTGCGCAACTCGGAACTGGCCACGGCGGACCTGGCGGTGCGCAAGCTGGCCGCCATGGCCGCCATGGCCCGCCTGGCCAGGGACCATCCGGACTACACCGTACGGGCCGAATGGCTGGACAGCATCAGCCTTCCAAGTCGTTCGCCGGGCCGCCCCAAGAACGACTTGGCCCCCTTGGGGGGTGGCTCGCCCCAAGAGGGCGAGCCGGGGGCGAACTTCTCGCCAAACCTGTGGCCCACCTCCGCCCTGCTGGACTGGATCGACATCCTGGTGCGCAGTCCCGGCCTGCCGGACCAGGCGGTGCGCCTGAAAGAGGCCCGCACCCTCCTGCGGGCCCGCCTCAATTTCTCCGGCACGGTGATGGGCTTCTCCACCGAGCGGACGGACGCCTGGTGGTGGCTCATGACCGGCGGCGACGTGAACGCCAACCGGGTGATCCTGGCGGCCCTGGAGGACCCGGCCACCCAGCCGGCGGACGCCGGCCGCCTCATGGGCGGCGCCCTGGCCCGCCAGCAGCGGGGCCACTGGAACACCACCGTGGCCAACGCCTGGGGCGTGGTGGCCACCCGGGCCTTCTCGGAGAAACTGGAATCCCAACCCGTCACCGGCCAGAGCCGGGCCGGCCTGGACGGCAAGAGCGTGGTACAGGATTGGAGCAAGCCCGCCGGCAACGGCCTGCTGCCCTGGCCCGCCGGCCAACAAACCTTGCAGGTGGCCCACCAGGGCCAGGGCCGGCCCTGGGTGACGGTCTCCAGCCAGGCGGCCATTCCCCTGAAGGCGCCCCTCAACGCGGGCTACCGCATCACCCGGGAGATAACCCCCATCAGCCAAAGCCAGCCCGGCGCCTGGCATCGCGGCGACGTCATGCGGGTGAAGCTCAGCGTGGACGCCCAGACGGACATGGGCTGGGTGGCTCTGCTGGACCCCATCCCCGCCGGCGCCACCATCCTGGGCACGGGCCTGGGCGGTGACTCCGCATTGCTCAGCGGCGGCGAGAAGCGGGAAGGCTGGGAGGGTTTACGTAACCCCTCGCCCGCCTATGAGGAACGCACCCACGACAGCTTCCGGGCCTATTACCGCTTCGTGCCCAAGGGCCGGTTCAGCGTGGAATACACCCTGCGTCTGAACAACGAGGGCCGCTTCAACCTGCCCGCCGCCCGGGTGGAGGCCATGTACGCCCCCGAGCTGTTCGGCGAGACCCCCGTGCCATCAGTGGAAGTTAAGCCGTGAGCCGGTTTCCCCCCCCTTTCCCAAAGGGGGGCAGGGGGGATTCATACGGCGTCTCACGTATCCCCGCCGCTGAAATCCCCCCCACCCCCCCTTTAAGAAAGGGGGGAACCGGCCGCCTGCTCCATCACTATTTCTATCGCCTTCTTCTGGTCACTCTTCTTCTGGCCGGCACCCTCCCCGCCCTGGCCGCCCTGCCCCGCTTCGAGGCGGTGCGCGGCGCCTACACCCCTTCCGAGGCCTGGCTGCTGGACCGCAACGGCCTGCCCCTCCAGACCCTGCGGGTCAACAACAAGGTGCGCCGCCTGCCCTGGGTGCGGCTGTCGGACCTCTCCCCCGCCATGACCCGGGCCCTGCTGGTGTCCGAGGACAAGCGCTTCATGGAACATGCCGGCGTGGACTGGCGCGCCGTGGTATCCGCCATGTGGGACAACCTGTCCGGCGCCAGCCACCGGGGTGCCTCCACCCTCACCATGCAATTGGCGGGCCTGCTGGATCCGGAGCTCTACCGCCCCGCCGGCGGCCGCAGCCTGGGCCAGAAGTGGGACCAGATGCAGGAGGCCAGAAACCTGGAAAAACGCTGGACCAAGCAGCAGATCCTGGAGGCCTACCTGAACCTGGTGAACTTCCGCGGCGAGCTGGCGGGCATCCACGCCGCCGCCGAGGGGCTGTTCCGCAAGCATCCCTCCGGCCTCAACAAGGCGGAGGCCAGCCTGCTGGCGGCCCTGCTGCGGGGCCCCAACGCCGAGCCCGCCATCGTGGGCAAGCGGGCCTGCGGCGTGGCAACCCAAATGGGAAAACCCCAGCCCACCTGCGCCGACGTACAGCGCCTGGCCCGCACGGCCTTGAGCGGCCCGCCCCGCATCGAAATCGAACCCCAGTTGGCGCCCCACTTCGCCAGGCAATTCATCACCCGCCTGCCCCAGCCCCTGAGGGGCGGACAAAACCAGCGCACCAGCCTGGATGCCCGCCTCCAGCGCATCGCCACCGAGGCCCTGCAACACCATCTGGCGGAACTCAAGGGCCGGGAGGTGGAGGACGGCGCCGTGGTGGTGCTGGACAACAGGAGCGGAGAGATCCTGGCCTACGTGGGGGCCAGCGGCCTCACCTCCCTGAGCCCGGAGGTGGATGGCGTAATCGCTGCGCGCCTGCCCGGCTCCGCCCTCAAGCCCTTCCTCTACGGCCTGGCCATGGAGCAGGGCCTGCTCACAGCCGCCTCGCCCCTGGAGGACAGCCCTCTGGCCCTGGACACCCCCACGGGCCAGTACGTGCCCCAGAACTACGAGCGGGATTTCAAGGGCTGGGTAAGCGTGCGCACCGCCCTGGGCGCCAGCCTCAACGTGCCCGCCGTGCGCACCCTGATGCTGATGGGGGAGGAACGCTTCCTCCAGCGCCTGCGGGACCTGGGCCTGGCCACCCTGAAGGAGGACGCGGACTTCTACGGCTACGCCCTGGCCCTGGGGGGAGGGGAAGTCACGTTGCTGGACCTGGCCAACGCCTACCGGGCCCTGGCCAACGATGGTCTGCTGAAGCCGGTAGCCTGGCTGCCAAAAGAGGTCACAAAACCCGGCCCGGTTGCCTCCAAGGGCAAGCGTGTCATGACAAAGCCTGCCGCCTGGATCGTCGGCGACATCCTCGCCGACAAGGGCGCCCGTGCCCTCACCTTCGGCCTGGCCAGCCCGCTGGAAACCCGGGGATGGGCCGCCGTGAAGACGGGCACCAGCAAGGACATGCGGGACAATTGGTGCCTGGGCTACACGCCCCGCTACACCGTGGGCGTCTGGGTGGGCAACGCCTCCGGCTCGCCCATGCACAACGTTTCCGGCATCACCGGCGCCGCCCCCGTGTGGCAGGCGGTGATGAACGCCCTCCAGGCCGAACAGCCGGCCATGCCACCGGAGATGCCCGAGGGCGTAGTTCGCCGCGCCATCCGCTACGAACCCCCTATCGAACCCGAGCGCCAGGAGGTCTTCCTGACCGGCACCGCCCAGGACGTCATTACTCTTGCGCTGGCGGAGGAACGGCCACCCCATATCGAAGGCCCCGGCAACGGCGCCGTCCTGGCCCTGGACCCGGACATCCCGGCCGAACGCCAGAAGGTGTTGTTCCGTACCGTGCCCGCCAGCACGGGACTTGCCTGGCGGATAGACGACCAGCCTTCAGACCCGGCCTGGACCCTGCCAGATGGCAGCCTGTCGTGGCCACCCAGCAAGGGCGCCCACAGGGTCACCCTCCATGGACCGGAGGGAGCCGCCCTGGACGCCACCTTTCTTACCGTGAAATAGACGAAGGACGCCTCACCATGCAACTCAAGGAATCATTGCAGGCCTGGGGCAGCCCGGCCTTCCGGGACACCCTCAAGGCGGAGATTGCCCGCCTGGGCACTGCGGACCTGCCCTTGCAGCAGGGCCTGTCCGGCAGCAGCTACGCCACGGACACCCCGCCCCAGGCCGTGATCCTCAGCGCCACGGACGAGGGCGACAGAATTCTTGTGAAGGCCGGCCTGTTCTACGCCGGCATCATCGCCGGCTGCAGTTGCGCCGACGACCCCACCCCCGTGGACGAACAGACGGAGTATTGCGAGGTGCTGCTGGAGATCGACAAGGCCAGCGGGGAGACCACGGCTACCCTGCTGCAAGGCTAGCCCTCCTGGGCGCCAGCCCGATACACGTTGTAACTTTGGCCGGCCGTATCCGAAGGGGCCCATGGAACGGCCTGATCGCCCCGTTCTTCCCCCGTTCTCACCGCCGCATTTTCGCCAGGCGGGAACGGGATGCCGGGAAGTCGTGAAGGCCGACTGGCCCTGGCTATTGGCGATGGGTTCTGCGGTAGGCGTTGTGGGCATGCATGTGGGATTTCGCCATGTACATGGAGGCATCCGCCTTGCCGAGCAGGATGTCCGCATCACATCCCCCGTAAGCCGCGGCATAACCCACGCTCGCGGAAACCACCAGCTCTCCGCCGGGTATCCCCGAGAGCACCTCGTTGAGATCGGCGACGACCTCAACGAGGTAGCTCTCCCTGACGTCCGGGCAAATGACGGCAAACTCATCCCCGCCCAGCCTGCCAGCGACCCATCCGGGCCTTTGCCAGGCCAACAACCGTCGCGCGGTTTCCCGCAGGGTGTCATCCCCCACGGAATGGCCGTAGGTATCGTTCACTGCCTTGAAGCCATTGAGGTCCAGGAGAATCACCCCAAGGGGGGCCCCAGTCCGCTCGAACTCTTCTATGGCCGAGGTCAGGGCCTGGTAAAGGCCTGCCCGATTCTTGAGGCCGGTCAGGGCATCGGTGACCGCATCAAGTTCAGCGCGCCGCTTGGCGCGAAACATTTCATAAAGAATGAGAAAGAAATTGCCAATGGAAAGGCTGAACGTGAGGGTCTGGGCGACTCTCAGCCGGGATACGGCCGCGACGGACTGGTGTTCCAACTCGCTGGTCAGTCGGTTCATGGAATCGAGGAAGCGCTCGTTGTTCTCGACCATGAACTGCGAAAAAGCCACCAGCTCCGGCTCCGTCCCGGGTACGGATGGCCAGGTCCGCAGGGCGCCGCGCACATCCCCGACGAGCAGGGCAGCCTTGTTCCTCACTCGCGCCAGCACGACCGGCGTACCTTCCCCGCCGGTCGCCTCGCCTCCTTCCGCAAAGGCGGAAAGGGTCGTCTGAAATAGCCGATAGGCGGCCGTCGCCTCCTTCAAGGACGCGGTTCTCTGGGTGACGCTGCGTTCCTGGTTAATGGCCAGCAGCGAGGCCTTGGTGACCCGCTGGGAGAGCATGCGCTGGCGCCCCGCCAGGTTGATGGCCACCGCGTCCGATTCAACCTGCCGCGCTATCCGGAAGTTGAAGGCCAGGGCGCCGAGGTCGAACATGACGAATGCGGAAATGGCCAGGACAAGCTTCAAGTCCCATTTTGCTTTTTTTTGCGGCATTGGTTTCATGCTTGACGCAAATCCTTCTTCGCGCACTTTTTCCTCTCCGGCACAGCTAACATTGCCACGTTGTCTGTCGCCCAGCCTTGCAGGCTTGCAGGCTTGCAGGCTTGCAGGCTTGCAGGCTTGCAGGCTTGCAATAGCGTACCACTCCCGGGACGACGTCCCCCAGGCTTGATGGGGTCCGATCAGCACCTGTGTCTTGTGTGGGCCATCCCTGGCCAATAAAAAACGCCGGCGCGAGGCCGGCGTACTGTGGGCGGTGGAAGTGCCTTACCCGAACAGCAAGCCGTTCACCCGTTTCACAAACCCCGCCGGGTCCGCCAGCTGGCCCCCGTCCAGCAGCACGGCCTGGTCCATGAGCAGGCCGGCCAGTTCGTCGAAGCGGGCCTCCCCAGATTCGTTCACCTCGCCTTCGATGCGCTTGAGCAGGGCGTGGTCCAGGTTCACTTCCAGGATGGGCTGGGTCTCGGGCACGGCCTGGCCCATGGTCTTGAGCATGCGGGCCAGATTGGCGTTCATGTCGCCCTCGTCTGCCACCAGGCAGGCGGGGGAATCCACCAGGCGCTGACTGACGCGCACGTCCTTGGCGCGGCCTTCCAGGGCCTTCTTGAGGCGTTCCAGTAAAGGCTTGGCTTCCTCGGCCTTGGCTGTCTCTTTAGCCTCTTCCTCCTTGTCCTCGCCGGCGATGGCGGACAGGTCCACCTGGCCCTTGGCCACGGACATGAGGGACTTGCCCTCGAACTCGAACAGGTTGGACACCAGCCATTCGTCCACCCGGTCCGTGAGCAGCAGGACTTCCACGTCCTTCTTGCGGAACATCTCCAGGTGGGGGCTGGCCTTGGCGGCGGCCAGGGTCTCGGCGGTGAGGTAATAGATCTTGTCCTGGCCTTCCTTGGCGCGGGCCAGGTAGTCGGCGAGGCTGACGGTCTCCTCGTCCGTCCGGGTGGAGCGGAAGCGCAGCAGCTTGGCGATGCGGGCCTGGTTGACCCGATCCTCGCCCACGCCTTCCTTCAGCACCTGGCCGAAGTGTTCCCACACCTTCTTGTAGTCGTCGGCCCGGTTCTCGGCAATGTCATCAAGGAGGTCCAGGGTCTTGCGCACGCAACCGTTGCGGATCATCTCCATGTCCCGGGTCTCCTGGAGGATTTCCCGGGAGACGTTGAGGGGCAGGTCGGCGGCGTCGATGACCCCGCGCACGAAGCGCAGGTAGGCGGGCATGAGCTTGCGGGCGTCTTCCATGATGAAGACCCGCTTCACGTAGAGCTTCACGCCCTGCTTGGCATCCCGGTCCCACAGGTCGAAGGGGGCATGGGCGGGGATATACAGCAGGGCCGTGTAGTCCTGGCGGCCTTCCACCTTCACGTGGGTCCAGACCAGGGGGTCTTCGTAGTCGTGGCCCACGTGCTTGTAGAAGGCCTTGTATTCGTCCTCGGTGATCTCGCTCTTGGGCCGGGTCCACAGGGCGTTGGCCTTGTTGGCGGTCTCGGATTCACCCTTCTCGTTGACGAACTCCACGGGTATGGCGATGTGGTCCGAGTAGTCGCGGATGATGGTCTTGAGGCGCCATTCCTCCAGGAACTCGGCCTCGTCCTCTTTCAGGTGCAGGGTGATCTCCGTACCGCGCTCGGCCTTCTCGATCGTCTCCAGGGTGTACTGGCCGGCGTCCTCCCCTTCCATGGCGCATTCCCAGCGTACGCCATGTTCGGCGGTGAGGCCGGCGCGGCGGGTGGTCAGCGTGACCTTGTCGGCGACGATGAAGCTGGAATAGAAGCCCACGCCGAACTGGCCGATGAGCTGGGCGTCCTTCTTCTGGTCGCCGGTGAGCTTGCCAAAGAATTCCTTGGTGCCGGACTTGGCGATAGTACCGATGTGCTCGATCACCTCGGAGCGGCTCATGCCGATGCCGTTGTCGCGGATGGTGATGGTCCTGGCGTCCTTCTCCACACTGACGCGGATCTTCAGCTCCGGGTCGGTTTCGTACAAGGCTGAATCGGTGAGAGCCTCGAAGCGCAGCTTGTCGGCGGCGTCGGAAGCGTTGGAGATCAGTTCCCGCAGGAAGATCTCCTTGTGGCTGTAGAGAGAGTGGATCATCAGGTGAAGCAGCTGCTTCACCTCGGCCTGGAAGCCCAGGGTTTCCTTGGCGACGGGTTCAGAGGTGGTCTCGGTCATGACTGGGTATCTCCCCTGTTGTAAACGTGGACTTAGATGAGGTTCAAGGGGCAGGATTCAAGGGGTAGGGCGATGGCTGTTTCCACCTTGGACCTTGCAGGCGCGTAGCGCCGGTCTTGTGTCTTGGGCCTTGCCCCTACCGCACCTTCCAGTCCATTTCCGGCCCCGGCTTGCCCAGCAGATAGCCCTGGACGTGGTCCACGCCGATTTCCCGCAGGATGGCCAGGGTTTCCTCGTCTTCCACGAATTCCGCCACGGTGGTCTTGCCGAAGCCCTGTACCGCGCTGTTGAGGGCCTGTACGAAAACCACGTCGTCCGGGTTCTTGGTGAGGTTCCTGATGAAGGAGCCATCGATCTTGACGAAGTCCACCGGCAGTTCCCGCAGGTACTGAAAGGAGCTGTAGCCCACGCCGAAGTCGTCCAGGCCGAAGGCGCAGCCCAGTTCCTTGAACTTGCCCATGATCCGCTTTGCGCCGGAAAAGTTGGCCAGGGCAGCGGTTTCGGTGATCTCGATCAGGAGCCGCTCGCCGGCGACATGGTGCCTGGCCAGGGCTGCCTGCATGGTTTCAAAGGAGACGTCGTCGTCGAAGCTGCGGCTGGACAGGTTGAGGGCGATCTTGGACTCCCGCCGGAGGGCGGCGGCGGCCACGGCCGCCTCCACGACCCAGCGGTCGATGCGACGGATGATGCCGGTGCTTTCGGCCACGTCGATGAACAAACCGGGCGGCACCAGCTTGCCGTCCCTGCCGACCAGGCGCAACAGGGCCTCGTAGTGGCTGAGTTCGCCGTCAGCGATGCGCGCGATGGGCTGGTAATGGAGGACGAATCGGTTCTCCTCCAATGCGGCCTCCACCTCTTCTCGCCAATAGGCACGGCGGTCTGCCATCTCCCGGTAGGATTCCTCCTTTTCGGAAAAGAGGTGCCATGACCCATGGCCCTTGGCCCGGGCATAGGCCAGGGCAAGTTCGGCGTTGCCGAGGAGGGCATCCGGGGTGTTGCCATGGTCTGGGTACAGCACCAGGCCCACGCTGGCTGACAGGCTGCGCTTGACGATGCCCTCCTGGTCGCTGACATGCTGGGCCGCGACCCGGTTGAGCTGGCGGGCGATGAGAAGGGCGTCCGCCGTGCTCATTTCGGGAAACACCAGGGCGAACTCGTCGCTGCCCAGGCGGGCACTGAGGCTGGGGGCAGGCTTCAGGTTCTGGATGTGGCGGGCAAATATCAGCAGGATCCTGTCCCCGGCCTCGTGGCCATCCAGGTCGTTGAGGGAACGAAATTCGTCGATGTCGCAGACCAGCATGACACCCTTGCCGCCCCTGCCCAGCAGGGAATCGAACCGCCGCTTGAAGGTATGGCGGTTCAGCAGCCCCGTGACGCCATCGTGGTTGGCCAGCACTTGCAGGCGCTGTTCCGTCAAACGGTGCTCGGTCACGTCCAGGCCCACTGACAGGTACAAACGCTCGCCCCGTATGTCGTCCAGGCAGGAATGGAACCAGACCACATCCCTGAACTGGTGGGGAAGATCACCTGACCCTGCCTGGGCGAAACTGCCCTCGCCACGAACGATATCTCCCGGGGTCATGCCTTGTATCTGACGCTGGTGCTCGGCGGCCTGGCTGGCGTTCATGAAGAGATCGGTAAAGTGCTTGCCTACCAGTTGTTCCCTGCTCAGGCCACTATCCACCACGGCGAAGGCATTGGCCATGCGGATGCGGTAATCCTGGCCATGCGTGACGATGAGCACTGGTGCGGTATCCAGCAAGCCCGCCACCAGGTCTCGTTCCTGTTCCAACTGGGCGGCCTGGTCTGCCAGGGCCTGCACATGGGCATGATCCGCCGCATCCAGGGCTTGGAGTTGATGCGCCAATTCACCAGCCAGCCGCTCCAGCCCATGCATTTCGTCCTTGATGGCATGTTCACCATGGGGAGATATGGCGTTGGCCACCTCGTCGAATCGTTCCTGGCCCAGGAGCGGCAACAGGCTGGAGACCTTCTTGATCCGCGCCATGGCGGGACGCAACAGGAAAAAAAGCACCAATAATGCGACCACCAATACGCCCCCGCCCCAGGCAAGGTTGCGCCAGGTAGCCACCTGGATGGTCTGGACAGCCTGGGTAACGTTGGCAATGACACCGAGGTGCAATAGCCCATCCCCGGGAAGATCTGGAGGAAAAAGCATGACGTGCCAGGTATTTTCCCCCAGTGACACGGGCACGTAGGCCCCGCTCCGGGATTTCGCCCGGGCGGACTGGAGTATCAGACGCGTCGTCTCGCCTCCGCTCACGGACAGCACCCGCATGCCGGAGAGACTGCCGGTCACGGCGCCCGGCGTCGCTGCAAGCACAGCCACCTCGCCTTCGCCTAGCCGGCGCAGGTCCAGCACCAGGCTTTCCATCCCGGTGACCAGGGCCACGCCCCCCAGTGGCTTGCCTCGCTCTGCCGTGGGCAATACCAGCTGATGCACGCAGGCATCGCCACATGCCACCCAGGTCTGGGGCCTTTCGCTCCTGTCTGCCTGCCTGGCCAGGGCGGCCAGGCCGGGAACCGCCGCATCGCCCCATTGCCCAAGCACCCTCTGCTGCGGATCGAAGAAAACGAGGGCGCCCAAACCCTGCCCCATGCTCAACTCAGGCCACAGGGGTTCCACTGCTTCCAGCAAGCGCTGGCTGTCGCCGGCTTTCATGGCTGCACGGATGGAGGGAGTCTCTGCCAACATGCGGGCAAGCACCTGCAATCGGTCGTTCTGGGTGTTGAACAGTCGCCCGGCCATGATGCGCAGGCGGTCATGATAGAGCGCCTGGTCGGCATTGAACTGGTGGGTCAGTGCATATTGCTGCTGCAGGGAAAATAGCGCCGCCATGCAAGCCATGACCAGGCCGGCCAGCAGGATGATCTTCCAGCGAATGCTGAGGAACATCAAATCTCCTCTAAAGAAAACGAATGGCCGCCCCGAGTTTTCTTGTCCCCCTCGGGGGGCGGGCAGGGCAAGGCCCAGCCCTGGGGGCACTCAGAAGCGATAAGCGACTTGCAGGAGGATCATGTGCCAGTTCTTCTCGGGAGGTGGAGCCGGCGGCAGTATGGGGGTGTCCAGGGGCGACAGCCAGGCCGTACCCACGATGTCGTGGACCTCCGCTGACAGGGACCAGTCCTTCCAGTCCCTGCGTGCACCCAGCACCCAGTCCTTGGAATAGAGCACATGGGCGGCCAACGGAGGATTGGCCGCAGCGAAGGCAGCACCGGACTTGTCATCCTTGTCAAAATAGAACTCATCCCGGCGCAGGTAGAAACGCAGGGCCGGCGTCAGCCGATAGGTGCCCTGGATATACCAGGCTTCCACCGTATTGGGGTCCTCCGGACCCGCTCCACCCAGGCCATAGTTCCTGCCCCGGTTCTTTACCTGCTCGTATTCACCGGTGAGGCTCCACTTTTCCTCGTTCCATTCGATGGAAACCAACCTGGGCCGCAGGATGTTCTCGCCCGGGCCCAGCGGATCCAGCGACCCCGGCTTATACCGGGTGGTGACCTTGCCCAAGGACACCCCCAGGCGAAGCTTCCCCCCCCCCATCTCACCCATCACCTGGCCAAGCCAGGAGTTCCTGCCCTGGTAGACGCCCGGCATGGAACTCAACATGAATAGATACTCAAGATCTTCTGCGTCCGTTTCGGGTCGCATGGCGTTGAACCGCCAGGACACGTCCAAGTCGCCACGGGCATGGTTGCCGAACAGGGAAGCACCGGGGGAAGCGAGAAAGAAATTGCGGATGCGGTCCTGGTAGATGGACTGGGGCATGGTGATGCTGGGGCGGGTATGGGCCACATCCCGGGTGGTGTTGTACAGCCCATAGGGGTTCTTGACCTTGCCCAACTGGATGCCCAGCCGGTCGTCCTGTCCCTGATACAGGGTTCTGTCCACGAACGCATAGTCCACCCTAAGGTCGCCTTCGTCGGTGTTGCCCGCCCAACGGGCCAGGGCCTGCCCCGAGAACAGCCAGTCGCCGTTCGGGCGATAGGAAACGTTCGCGCCCATTTCCCGCATGTCCAAGCCAACACCGTCCTGGCTATGGCCACCCATCTCATTGCCATCTGTATGCACGGCGACCTGGCTGAAGAAACCATGGACCTGTACGCCATCATCGGCATATGTCGCAGCCGCTAGCCCGGCCAGAAGGAGCATCCCAAGGACTCGTGCGCCGTTCCTATTCCACATACAGCACCCTGATAGTTGGATTGTTATTGCCCTTGCTCACGTAGCCTATGGCGCCACGCGTAGCCGCGACCTTGGCGACCAACTCAGCCTCGGTGGCGACTTCCTCGGGGGCCTGGGCCATACCCGAATACACCAGGCGATCCCAGGATTGCCGGAGCTGGTAGGGGTAAATATTGAGTTCTTCCTTGCAAAAAGCGCCGTGAACCGGGTGGCTGTCCGGCAGGACGAACACCCGGATCAGACTGCCGTCGGACCATTTGACCTGACGCATGCCGAAGATGGCACGGGCATTGGCCACCGAAAGTGAATTGACGGGCACGCTCCTGTTGGCGATCACCTCCACGGCATCAACACGCCAGGCGGCCATCAGCAAGAGCATGCCTGTCAAAACCTTGCGCACTAAGCGCATGCAACCCTCCCCAAGGTTGTTTCCCGCATGGTTAACCTAAAGGCTACTTCATTTCAGGCCCAGCACATCCTGCATGTCGAAAAGTCCCGTGGCCTGGCCGCGCAGAAACCGCGCGGCACGCAGGGCACCCAGGGCAAAGGTCATGCGGCTGGACGCCTTGTGGGTGATCTCCAGGCGCTCGCCGATGCCGGCGAACATCACGGTATGGTCCCCCACCACATCCCCGCCCCGCAAGGTAGCGAAACCGATGGTACTGGGGTCCCGTTCGCCGGTGACGCCTTCCCGACCGTAGACGGCGCATTCCTTCAGGTCGCGTCCCAGGGCTGCGGCCACCACTTCTCCCATGCGCAGGGCGGTGCCGGAGGGGGCATCCACCTTGTGGCGGTGGTGGGCCTCGACGATCTCGATGTCGAACCCCTCGTCCAGGACCCGGGCCGCCATGTCCAGCAGGCGCAGGGACAGATTGACGCCCACGCTCATATTGGGGGCGAAGACGATGGGGATGGACTTCGCCGCCGCGGCGATGGCCGCCTTGCCGGCGGCGTCGAAGCCGGTGGTGCCGATGACCAGGGACACCTTCTTCGACTCGCAGGCCTTCAGGTGGTGCAGGGTGGCCTCGGGGCGAGTGAAGTCGATGAGCACGTCCGCTCCATCCAGAGCCGTGTCCAGGTCCTGGGTGATGCGCCCCCCAAGATTGGTGCCCACCAGTTCGCCTGCGTCATGGCCCAGCCAGGGACTGCCGTCCCGTTCCAGGGCGCCGTGCAAGCCCATGTCCGCCGCCCCCGCCACGGCCTCCAGGAGGGCGCGGCCCATGCGTCCCGATGCCCCCGCGATGACCACCTTGGTTCCGCTCACTGTGTCTCTCCTTCCGGCTTCTTCTCGGCTGGCTGGCCGGCAGCCACCACATCCCCTTCGATGCCTTTCAGCTTGTCGTCCTGGAACACCACGGTGACCCGGCGTTGCTCGACCGTCTTGCCTGCCTTCGCATAGCGGTAGACATAGTCCCAGCGGTTGGGATGGAAG
Source organism: Thiobacillus sp. (assembly GCA_024235835.1). Taxonomy (NCBI): domain Bacteria; kingdom Pseudomonadati; phylum Pseudomonadota; class Betaproteobacteria; order Nitrosomonadales; family Thiobacillaceae; genus Thiobacillus; species Thiobacillus sp. The sequence goes on from JACKLQ010000004.1 coordinate 78,014, forward strand.
GGATCCTGCACCATGGGCGAACCCAGGATGAAGCGCACCTGGGAAGGCGTCATGCCGGGCTTGAGCTTGTCCAGCATCTCCTGGGTGATGGCATTGCCCTGCTGAATATCAATCTTGTAGGGGCTCAGCTTGTCGATGGGACTGGACCAGCCGCCACAACCGGCGAGGAGAAGCACGATAAGCGGGGGAAATATTCTCATTTTGTGGCGCCGAGGCGTCGTGTTTGCAAGCCGCGCTATGATAGCGCGCAACACCCCAGCACTATAGACCCGTTTCCTGCCAAGACGACGATGTCAAATTCAGAACAACTCAAGACCATGGGGCTCAAGGCCACCGGCCCCAGGCTGAAGATACTCAACCTGTTCGAGCACACGGACCAGCGCCACCTCACGGCGGAGGACGTGTACCGGCTGCTGGCCCTGGAGAACGTGGATGTGGGCCTGGCCACGGTGTACCGGGTGCTTACCCAGTTCGAGCAGGCCGGTCTGCTCATCCGGCACCACTTCGATAACGACAAGGCGGTCTACGAGTTGAACCAGGGCGGGCATCACGACCATCTGCTTTGCATCCAGTGCGGCAAGGTGGAGGAGTTCTACGACCCGGAGATCGAGAAACGCCAGAAGGCCGTGGCCGCCGAACGAGGCTTCAAGCTGGCGGAGCACGCCCTATACCTGTACGTGGACTGTGTGAAGGAAAATTGCCCCAACAAGCGAAAAAAGGCCAAGGAGAAGAAGGAGGAATAACCTCCCGCACCTACCTCCGGCGCTATTTGCGCCTGGCTTTTGTGGCCCTGGGTGCGCCACCCGCACCCAGCATCTCCGCCGCATGCCGGCGCGTTGCCTCGGTGATTTCCACCCCCCCCAGCATGCGCGCCACCTCCTCCGCCCGCGCCCCCTCCTCCAGCAGGGCGACGCTGGTCCTCACGCCTTCCTTGCCATTGATCTTGCTGACCTGGTAATGCCGCCCTGCCCGGGCCGCCACCTGGGGCAGGTGGGTCACGCACAGCACCTGCCGGCGCCGGCCCTGTTCCGCCAGCAGCCGTCCCACGATCTCCGCCACGCCGCCGCCGATGCCCGCGTCCACCTCGTCGAATATGAGGGTGGGGGCGCCGGACACTTCCGACAGCACCGTCTGCAAGGCCAGGCCCAGGCGGGACAGTTCGCCCCCGGACGCCGTCCTGGACATGGCCTGCAACGCCTGGCCGGCATGGGGCGAAACCAGGAAAACCACCTCTTCCATGCCCTGGGCGCCAGGTTCGCAAGCTGGCAGGTCCACGCTGAAGCACCCGCCCTGCATGGCCAGTTGCTGCATGGCCTGGGTCACCGCCTCGGCCAGGCCTTGGGCGGCCTTGCCCCGGGCTGTGCCCAACTGGCCCGCCAGGCGGCGGTATTCCTCCTCCCGGTCCGCGTCGGCCCTGGCCAGGGCCTCCAGGTCGGCCGCCTCCCCCAGTTCCGCCAGGCGCCTCCGGGTATCCTCCAGGACATCCGGGATGGCCTCGGGACGGATGTGGTGCTTGCGGGCGGCGGCCTGGATGGCGGCCAGGCGGGACTCTGCCAGCATCAGGGCCTCCGGGTCCAGGTCCACCCGCTCGGCATAGCGGCGCAATTCCCGGGCTGTGTCCTGCATGGCCTCCGAGGCCCCGTCCAGGGTGTCGTGGAGAGCACTAAGCGCGGGGTCGATCCCGGCCAGTTCCGCCAGGCGGGCGCGCACGCCGCGGAGCTGGGCCAGCAGGCCGGCATCGTCGCCTTCCAGGGCATTGGCCGCCGCCTGGGCCCCCTGGACCAGTTCCGTGGCGTGGGCCAGCCGGCGCTGGTCCTCCTGCAGGGACTGCCAGCCCTCGGCCGTGAATTCCAGGGCCTGCAGTTCGCCGACGGAAAGCACCAGTTCATCCCGTTCCGCCGCCAGTTCGCCGCTGCGGGCTTCCGCCCCCTTGCGCCTCTCCCGGGCCTCCCGCCACAGGCACCAGGCCTCGGACACCTCCAGGGCCAGGTCCGTGGCGCCGGCATAGGCGTCCAGCAGGCGCCGCTGTTCCGCCCCCTTGAGCAGGGAGTAGTGGGCGTGCTGGCCGTGGATGTCCAGCAGGTGCTCCCCCGCGGCCTTGAGCTGTTGGGCAGTGGCGGGGCGGCCGTTGATGAAGGCCCGTGACCGCCCCCCCGCCTCCACCACCCGGCGCAGCAGCAACAGGTTGTCATCGCCGGCCAGGTCCTGATCGGCCAGCCAGGCGGCCAGGCCGGGGGCGTCCACCGGATCGAATTCCGCGCTGATCTCCGCCCGCTCTGCCCCGGACCGCACCACCCCGGTGTCGGCCCGCTCCCCCAGCACCAGGGCCAGGGCATCCAGCAGGATGGACTTGCCCGCCCCCGTCTCCCCCGTGAGCACGGAAAAGCCCGGATGGAAATCCAGGCCCAGGCGCTCCACCAGGACGAAATCTGCGAGGGTCAGGCTTAGCAGCATGGGGATGGGGGATGGGGAATGGGGAATGGGGAGGATAGCGGGATTGGGGTTTGGGTTGGTTTTGCCCCCATACCCCATACCCCATCCCCCATCCCCGCTGTCAAAGCTTTTCCCCCCAATGCAGCTTCTGCCTCAGGGTGTCGTAGTAGTTGTGGCCCTCCGGGTGCAGCAGGCGCACGGTGTTCCTGGCCCGGCGGATCACCACCCGGTCTCCCACCAGCAGGTCTGCGTGGCGCTGGCCGTCGAAGTGGACCCGGGCATCGTCGGCGTGGATCAGGTTGATCTCGATCTCGGATCGGCTGTTCACGGCGATGGGCCGGGCCGAGAGCGTGTGGGGGCAGATGGGCACCAGGGCCACCGCCTCCAGCGTCGGATGGAGGATGGGGCCGCCTGAGGATAGGGCATAGGCCGTGGAGCCCGTGGGCGAGGACACCACCAGTCCGTCCGCCCGCTGGCTGTAGACGAACTGGTTGTCGATGTAGACCTCGAACTCGATGAGCCGGCCCAGGGTGCTCTTGCTCACCACCACGTCGTTGAAGGCGTAGGCGGCGATGAGCACGTCGTCGGCCCGCTCCACGCTGGATTCCAGCATGATGCGGTCCTCGGCCACGTATTCCCCCGCCAGCATCTCGTCCAGGGTGGAAAACATGGTGTCCAGGGACACGTCCGCCAGAAAGCCCAGCCGGCCCTGATTGATGCCGATGAGGGGAATATCGAAATCCACCAGGGTGCGGGCGATGTTGAGGATGGTGCCATCCCCGCCCATGACGATGGCCAGGTCCGCCTGATGGCCGATCTCGTTCAGGGTACGGGTCTGGAAGCCAGCCATGGCGCAGGTCTCGGCGATATGGCAGGTCACCAGTACCGTGTAGCCCTTGGCCTGGAGAAAGTCCGCCAACCGGGACAGTGAAGAGGCGCTGGCGGGGCTGTTGTACTTGCCGACAAGGGCGATCGTCTTGAAATCTGGTTTCATGGCGTGAAATTATAGCCAGGCCTATCGGATAGAAAGCCATGCTCAACGACCGCGCCCGCATCCTCCTCAAGCACCTCGTGGAACGCTACATCGAGGACGGCCAGCCCGTGGGCTCCCGCACCCTGTCCAAGCACACGGAGCTGAACCTGTCCCCCGCCTCCATCCGCAACATCATGGCGGACCTGGAGGAAGGGGGCTTCATCGTCAGCCCCCACACCTCCGCCGGCCGCATCCCGACGCCCAAGGGCTACCGCCTGTTCGTGGACAGCCTGTTGACGGTCAAACCCCTGGCCCAGGGGGAATTGCGCCAGATGGAAACCACGCTGCTGCCGGACGACCCCCGGCGCCTTGTGGCCACCGCCTCCCACCTGCTGGCGGAGCTCACCGCCTACGCCGGCGTGGTCATGACCCCCAAACGGCGCAACCAGTCCCTGCGCCAAATCGAATTCCTGGTCCTGTCGGAAAAGCGCATCCTGCTCATCATGGTGACCCAGGGTGGCGAGGTGCAGAACCGGGTGCTGCTCACGGACAAGTCCTTCACCCCCAGCCAGCTCACCCGGGCCGCCAATTACTTCAACCAGCATTTCGTCGGCCACTCCTTCGAGGACGTGCAGCCACGCCTGGCACGGGAACTGGCGGAGTTGAAGTCGGATATCAGCCGCCTCATGGAGGCCGTGGTGAACGCAGGCACCGAGGCCTTCGGCGGCGGCGGCAAGGAATACGTGCTGGCGGGGGAACGCAACCTGCTCCAGGCCCCGGAGCTGTCCACCAACATGACCCGGCTGCGGGAACTTTTCGGCATGTTCGAACAGAAGACCGAACTGCTGCAACTCATGGACGTAGGCCATGCCGCCAACGGCGTGCAGATCTTCATCGGCGCCGAATCCCGGGTCACGCCCCTGGACGAATGCAGTGTCATCGCCGCGCCCTACGAGGTGAATGGCGAAGTGGTGGGCACCCTGGGGGTCATCGGCCCCACCCGGATGGCCTACGAACGGGTCATTCCCATCGTCGACATCACCGCCCGTCTGCTGTCCAACGCCCTGTCGTATCACTGAAGGCGGGGACAAGGTGGGCCCCGCTCGCATGCAAGGGGCCAGGTTCAAGGCAAACCCAGTCCGCGCTTGCACCCTGCCCCTTGCCCCTTGTACCTTGCCCCTTGCAACTGAAAAAAAACGGAGACCCCGTGAGTCTTTTCCAGCCCGGCATCCTCGCCCCAGTTCCCGCCGCTGCCCGGCACCTGCAATTCGATATCGCCCCCGGCGCGTCCAGGACTGACCTGGCGGACGCCCTGACACGCCTGAAAAACCTGGCGGACGGCGAAGACACGGTGGTGGGCTTCGGCCAGCCCCTGGTCTCGGCCCTGGGCCGCACCCTGCCGGGCCTGCACGATTTCCCCGTCTCCACGCTGGAGGCCGCTCCCGTGCCCGCCACCCCCCACGCCCTGTGGTGCTGGCTGCGGGGGGATGACCGGGGCAAGCTGCTGCACCGGGGCCGGGAAATCGAACACCTGCTGGCCCCGGCGTTCACCGCGGCCCAAAGCCTGGAAACCTTCATGTACGGCAACAGCCAGGACCTCACGGGCTATATCGACGGCACGGAAAACCCCCAGGAAGAGGCAGCGGTCGCCGCCGCCTTCGCCACCGGCCTGGGGCCCGGCCTGGACGGAGGGGGCATCGCCGCCCTGCAGCAGTGGGTCCACGACCTGGACCGCTTCGAGGCCATGCCCGCCGAGGAGCAGGACAGCACCTTCGGCCGGCGCAAGGCCGACAACGAGGAGATCGAAGAAGCCCCGGCAAGCGCCCATGTGAAGCGCACGGCCCAGGAGAGCTTCGACCCCGAGGCTTTCGTGGTGCGCCGCTCCATGCCCTGGTCGGACTGCGGCCAGTCCGGCCTGGTGTTCCTCGCCTTCGGCCGGGACGCCTGCGCCTTCGAGGCCCAGTTGAAGCGCATGACAGGCCAGGAGGACGGCATCGTCGATGCCCTGTTCCGCTTCACCAGGCCCATCTCCGGTGCCTATTTCTGGTGCCCGCCCCTGGCCGGCGGCAGGCCTGACCTGCAAGCCCTGGGCCTCTGAAAGAAGGGTCATGGACAGCGGCCTGAACTGGTTCCACTGGGCCCTGCTCTCGGCCGTGTTCGCGGCCATGACCGCCATCTTCGCCAAACTGGGCCTCCAGGGGGTGGACTCGGACCTGGCCACCCTCATCCGCACCTTTATCATCCTGTTGGTGCTGGCGGCCTTCGTCATGGCCACGGGCAAGTGGAGCAATCCTCTGGCCCTGTCCGCCCACACCTGGACCTTTCTCTCCCTGTCGGCCCTGGCAACGGGGGCCTCCTGGGTCAGTTACTTCCGTGCCCTGCAGATGGGGGAGGCCTCCAAGGTGGCCCCCATCGACAAGCTCAGCCTGGTGCTGGTGGCCATCTTCGCCGTGATATTCCTGGGTGAACGCCCCAACCCTCGGGAATGGCTGGGCATCGGCATGGTGGCCGCCGGTGTCGTCATCCTTGGACTCAAACGCTAACCACACCTGACACGACATGCCCTTCTACCTGCCCGAACCCCCCTACAAGCACGATCAGCCGGCCCGGGTGGGCGTGCTGCTCATCAACCTGGGCACGCCCGAGGCCCCCACTGCCCAGGCCCTTCGGCCCTACCTCAAGGAGTTCCTCTGGGACCGCCGCGTGGTGGAGATTCCCCGTCCCGTTTGGTGGCTCATCCTCAACGGCATCATCCTCAACACCCGCCCCGCCAAGTCCGCCGAGAAGTACGCCTCCGTCTGGCGCCCGGAAGGCTCGCCCCTGAAGGTATTCACGGAGCGCCTGGCCATCCTTCTCAAGGGCCACCTGGGGGAACGTGTGCGGCAGCCCGTGCGGGTGGACTACGCCATGCGCTACGGCCAGCCCAGCGTCGCCCACAGGATTCGGGAACTCAAGGCCCAGGGCGTGGATCGGCTGCTGGTGGTACCCCTTTATCCCCAGTATGCCGCCAGCAGCACCGGCTCGGCCCTGGACGCCGTGTGGGAAACCCTGCTGCACACCCGTAACCCGCCGGAGATCCGCACCCTGCGGAATTTCCACGACGACCCGGGTTATATCCAGGCCCTGCGCCAGAGCATCGAGGAGTTCTGGGCGGAACGGGGCCGGCCCGACGTGCTGGTGATGAGTTTTCACGGCGTGCCCCGGCGCAGCCTGGACCTGGGCGATCCCTATCACTGCGAATGCCAGAAGACGGGGCGGCTGCTGGCCGAGGCCCTGGGGCTCGCGCCGGAGCAATACCGCGTCACCTTCCAGTCCCGCTTCGGGCGCGCGGAATGGCTCCAGCCCTACACGTCCGCCACCCTGGAAAAGCTGGGTCAGGCCAGGACCCGCAGGGTGGACGTGGTGTGTCCCGGCTTCGTGGCAGACTGCCTGGAGACCCTGGAAGAGATCGCCATGGAGGGAAAAACCGAGTTCCTGAATGCAGGCGGCGGGGAGTACCACTACATCCCGGCTCTCAACGACCGACCCATGTGGATCAACGCCTTCACCGATTTGGTGCAAAACCAATTGGCGGGCTGGCTTACGGCCGATTGGGACCCTTCAAAAGAAAAGCTTGATGGGGAAAACACCCTGCGGATTGCCCAGGCCCTGGGAGCCAAAACCTAGCGCAAACCCGCGCCAATATTAGAGTTTGCTTGTTGACTGGTGAAAAACAGCCATGCAACCATCCGCAACCCGTACTACTGACTTGACACGAATCAAGTTCATCTTCGGCTAGCGGGTTACCGCTGTTTTTTTATTTCTGGAGGATGTGATGGAGAAAAAAACCCTTGCTGTAGGCCTGCTCATCGCGGGTACGCTGGGTGCCGCCTTCTCGGCCCAAGCGATGGATCCCCGCGCCCGTTTCATGGCCGCCAACTGCGCATACTGCCACGGCACCGATGGCAGGAGCTCCGGCGCCATCCCCAGTCTGGCCGGCCTGGACGTCAAGTACTTCGTGGACCAGATGAAAGCCTTCCGCGACGGCTCCCGTCCCGCCACCGTGATGCAGAAACATGCCAACGGCTACACCGATGCCGAGTACGAGGCCGTCGCCAAGTACTTCAACGCCATCAAACCCTAACCAGCGGCCAAGGAGAATACACATGACATTTGATCGTCGCGACTTTTTGAAAGTCTCCGCAGGCGCCGCGGGAGCCGTAACCCTGGGTTCCCTGGCCGGATGTGCCAGTGCCCCCATGGCCGGTGGTGCAAAACCCAAGGTGGTTGTGGTCGGCGCCGGCTTCGGCGGTTCCACCTTTGCCCGCTACCTGAAGATGTGGGCGCCCCAGGCCGAGGTGACCATCATCGAGCCCCTGCCCGAGTTCGTCTCCTGCCCCACCTCCAACGAGGTCCTGGCCGGCATCACCAAGATGGCTGACATCACTCGCACCTACGACGGCATCAAGAAGGTGGTGGACAACTGGGTGGCCGACACGGTAACCGCCATCAACAACGAGAAGAAGACCGTCACCACCGCCGGTGGCAAGACCTTTTCCTACGACCGCCTGGTACTGGCCGGTGGTATTGAACTGCTGTTCAACGCCGTGGAGGGCTATGACGCCGAGGCCCAGAAGGTGGTGAAACATGCCTGGAAGGCCAGCGCCGAGCAGACCGGCGCCCTGCGCAATCAACTCGAGGCCATGCCCGATGGCGGCACCTTCGTGATGTCCGTGCCCAAGTCACCCTATCGTTGCCCTCCCGGACCCTACGAGCGCGCCTCCCTTGTGGCCCACTACTTCAAGCAGGCCAAGCCCAAGTCCAAGATCGTCGTCCTGGACGGCAACCCGGACATCGCTTCCAAGAAGGGCCTGTTCCTGGCCGCTTGGAAGAAGCATTACGGCTACGGCACCGACAACAGCATGATCGACTATCGCCCCAACAACATGCCCCGCTCCGTGGACGTGAAGAAGATGATGGTCGGCACCGAGTTCGACGATGTGAAGGGCGACGTGCTGAACGTGGTTCCTCCCATGAAGGCCGCAGCGGTGACACATCTGGCTGGTGTGCGGGACGGCAACTCCGGCCACTGGTGCACCATCGACTACATCACCTTCGAGTCCAAGGTCGTTCCCAACATCCATATCCTGGGTGACTCCGCCCTGACCAACTTTCCGAAGTCCGGTTCCGTGGCCAACAACACCGGCAAGATGTGCGCCTACGCCTTGTCCGAGATCTTCGCCGGCCGCCAGCCCGACCCGGCCCCCGTGGTGACCAACACCTGCTACTCCGCCAGTTCGGACAGCACGGCCTTCCACGTGGCCACCGTGTTCCGCTGGGACCCCTCGAAGAAGGCCCTGGTGCCGCCCAAGGGCGCCAACGGCGTATCCAAGGAGGAGAGCGAGCTGGAACTGGCCTACATGCACTCCTGGAAAGAGAACGTGCTGAACGACACCCTGAACCTCTGATTCAGGCACATCCTTAAGTTGAGAGGAGGGGAGCGATCCCCTCCTTTTTTATTGCCTGTCCGGAACGAGGCTTCTCTCAGGGAAAAGAAGGGCCGCCCCGAGTTTATTGTCGCCACGGAGAACGGGGCGGGCCCTGTGGGTACTCAGAGCTCGAACACCTGGCCGTTGACCAGGGCCCTGGCCACCGCGCCATGGCGGGCCAGCTCGGCCATGATGCCGGCCTCCCCGCCCGGCTTGAGGTGGGTGATCCAGACCTCCGGCCCCACCTTGAGCTTGCCCAGGTCCGGCGCCAGGGTCCTGGGGCAATAGTGCCTGGAGGCCTCGGCTATGTGGGCCAGGGCGTCCTGGAACGAACATTCCACGATGAGATGCCTGAGGTCGCGGGTGCTGTTGGCAAGCTGCCACAGGGCCTCGTGGCTCGCAGTATCCCCGGAAAACAACAGGCTGCCCAGGGCTTCCCGCACCAGATAGCCCACCGCGGGCACCACATGATGGGCCGGGATGGCCGCGATCTCCCTTCCACCCACCATGATGGGCTCGCTTTCGAGCAGGGACTCGTAACGCAGAAATGGATCTTCCGGGTTTGGGATGCGGGCGAAGTCCGGCCACAGTCGCCAGTTGAACAAGTGGTCGCGCAGGGTTTGCAGCGTCTCTGGCAGACCGTGCAGGGTCAAGGGCTTTCCCCGCTCGGCCCCAACGCTGTCCAGCATCAACGGCAGGGAGCAAATGTGATCGAGATGGCTGTGGGTGAGGAACACATGATCGATCCGGCATAGCTCGGCGTGGGAAAGGTTCGTGACGCCGGTGCCGCAGTCCAGCAGGATGTCGTCGTCCACCAGGAAGGACGTGGTGTGGCGTCCGTCGCCGATGCCGCCTGAGCAACCCAGGACACGCACCTTCATGGTGATGCCTGCTCAAGAAACTCGCCGGGCTGTTCCAGGGGCTCCCTGGCGGCCCGGAATGAAAACCGAGGGGAACAAGGCGGGCGGGGGGGCCTCATTTCGTGGTGAAGGTGAACACGCCGTCCCATTGAGCCGGCGGCGGGTTGAAGCGGAAATGGGTGACCCGGTCCAGGTAGACGTCGTAGAGCTTGCGCGGGTTGGCCTTGCGCAGTTCCATGAGCTTGATCTCCGCGTCGTCCCAGCGCTGGGCCTGGTAGTCCTGGAAAGCGGCCTCGAACTGCTCCGCCTCCTTCAGCCGCTCCGGTCCCACTTCCGCAGCCACGCCCAGGGGCTCGAAAATGGCCACGGGCACGTCCTTGCCCTTGACCCGCACCTGGTCGATGGTCTGGAAGGCCAGGTCCGGACACTCTGCCTTGGTGGCTTCTCCCACCAGCACGCCCACACCATATTGGCGTGTCAGGGCTTCCAGGCGGGAAGCCAGGTTCACCGCGTCGGCCATCACCGTGTAGGCCATGCGGAATTCCGAGCCCATGTTGCCCACGCTCATGCGGCCGGTGTTGACCCCAACGCCGATCTTCAAGGACGGCCAGCCCTTTTCCTCCAGCTTCGGATTCAGGGCCGTCAGGGCAGTCTGCATGGCCAGGGCGGCCAGTACGGCATCATGGGCGTGGCGTTCATCGCTCATGGGAGCGCCCCAGAAGGCCATGATGGCATCGCCGATATACTTGTCGATGGTGCCTTTTCCCTCCTGTACCACCCGGGTCATGGCGGACAGGTAGACGTTGAGCAGTTCGGCCAACTGGGCCGCCTCCAGCTTCTCGGAGATGCTGGTGAAGCCCACGATGTCGGAGAACAGCACGCTCATCACCCGGGACTCGCCCCTGAGGCTGTAGCGGGCCGGGTCCTTGGCCATCTCGTCCACCAGTTCCGGCGGCACGTACTGGCCGAACAAACGGGTAATCTGGGCCTTGGATCGGGCCTCCACGAAGAACCCCCAACTCATGTTCAGCACGAACAGGCCCGCCACGGTCATCAGGGGCGTGGCCATGTTCAGGCTCATGTCCATGGCATGCCAGACGTAGAAATCCAGGCCCACCAGCGCGGCGATCAGTCCACCGGCCAGGGCCCCGGACCACGCCGGCGTCATCCAGGGCAGGGCCGCCGCCATGGCCAGGCCCAGGGCCAGCACGGCGCCCACCAGCAGGGCGCGCTGGCTGGCCGGCTCCCATTTGACGGTGCCGTCCAGGATGCCGGAAATCAGGTTGGCGTGTATCTCCACCCCCGCGAAGGCCTTGTCGGCTGGGGTGACCCGCAGGTCCAGGAGTCCCGGGGCGGTGGAGCCCACGATGACGATGCGGCCCTCCAGCTGGGAAGCAGGAGTCCGTCCAGCGATGATGTTGGCGGCGGATTCATAATGGAAAGCGCCCGCAACCCGATAGGGCACCAGGGCCATGGCCTGTTTGTCCAGGGGCACCGCCAGACCATCCGCGTCCAGGGACGGAGGACGCCAGCCATGCCCCCCCTGGCCGGCGGGGAGGACGGACAGGGCCTCCGCCCCCATGCCGGCGCGCACCAGGTTCAGGGCCAGGGAGCCATAGCATCGCCCACCATGTTCAACAACCATGGGCATGCGGCGCATGACGCCGTCGAAGTCGGGCATGGCATTGAAGAATCCGGCGAAGGGCGTCTGGGCCTGGAGTCGCTCCAGGTTGCCGGAATAGCTGGTGCCATGGAGGGGACGGATGCCCTTGTTTGCCAGGGCCTCGCAGTCCAGCACGGGCTCTGGCAACACGCCCACGCTTTCCTGCCCTTCGTTGATGCCAAAGTAATAGCCCAGCACCGCAGGTCCATCCGCCAGGGCCTCGGCGAGACGACCGTCGTAATCCAGACGGTCCCGCAGGCGGTTCAGACTGGCATTGAAACCCGCGTCCCCCGCCATGGGGCCCTGGGCCAGCTTCTCCAGGACGGGCAGGCCGGAGCTCTGGTCCGGCTCGGCGAAGATCACGTCGAAACCCAGGGCCGCCACACCGTACTGCTGGAACAGGTTGTTGGACAGTGCCGCCAGCTTGTCACGGGGCCATGGCCAGCGGCCGATCTCCTTCAGGCTCTTCTCGTCGATGTCGGCGATGACGATGCGGTCGTCCACCAACTTCACCTGGGAAAAACGCACCTTCAGGTCATAGAGAGCGGCGTCCAGCTTGTCGATGAAGTTGGTGGGGTACAGCCCCGCCGCCTGCCCCAGGAGCAGCAGCACGAACACCAGACCGGCGGCGAACTGACCCAGGAAGCGGCGGGCACGCAGGTTCAACGCCATGCCCTCACCTCAGGCGGTAAAAGCGGTTGGCCACCGACTGGCCCTCCGGCACGTTGTCCAGGTGGCTACCCACCGCCTCGGCCAGGCGGCCCAGGCGCTCCTCCGGGTGGGGGTGGGTCTTGAACAGCAGCGAAACCCGCTTGTCACCCTTGGCTACGTGGCCGATCTCCGCCAGCACCGTGGGCAGTGCATAGGTGTCGTAGCCCGCCCGGGCCGTGAGCACCACGCCGATGCGGTCCGCCTCGTACTCGGCCTCCTTGTCCAGCCCTCGCGCCACCACCTCGGCGCCGTTGCCGATGAGGTTCTGGATCAACTGGTCCTCGTTGGCGAGCTTGCTGCCGAAGAGGGATCCCAGGGCGGCGATGGCCTGGCTTTGCTGCAACAGCTTGAGGTGGTGCTTGCGAATCACGTGTCCGATTTCATGACCCAGCACGCCCGCCAGTTCCGCCTCGTTGCCCAACCGCCGGTACAGGCCCTTGGTGAGGAAGATGTAGCCGCCAGGGGCAGCGAAGGCGTTGATGTCTTCGCTCTCGATGACGCCGAAACGCCAGGGCAGGCCGGGCCTTTCGCTCTGCAGGGAAACCCATCGCCCCACGTTGTTGACGTATTGCTGCAGGGCCGGGTCCTTCACCAGTGGGGCCGCACCCAACAGGTTGCCGGCAATACGCCGACCGATACGCACCTCCTCCTCCTGGGAGGTATTGCCCTTGAGCAAGGCGCTGAGCAACTGGGTTTCAGGCCTGGCGTTGTCCTGCCCCCCCTGCTGGGGCGGGGTAGCCAGGGCCTGCTGGCTTTCACCGCCGCCAACTTTTTCCTTTAACAGGCCCTTCAGGACGTCCCCGAATCCTCCCGCCTGGGCACTACCGAGCCCCATCAGGCCGGCAAACAGCAACGGGAACAGGTTTCTGGCCGCGCGTCTCATTGTCCACCTCCCGGAAAACCGTCACCTCCATTGCCACCGGCTTCCGCCTTGGGCTCAGGCAGATAAGCCACATCCCTGGCTTCAAGGCCGGCCGCCTGGGCAAAACTCCTCGCTGCCGCGGGCTTGGCCCGGAAGGAATTCAACAGTTTCAGTTCCTTGGCATCGAACCTGGCGCCCTTGAGCTCTTCCTCGTTGAGTCCCCGCAGGCCGGCCACGGCCACCACCTGGCCTTCGCGGCGCGAGGCCAGCGCGGCGACATCGCCGACGCTCCCGGTGGTGACGCTGGTGCGCACGGAAAGGATGCGCACCCAGCCGGTGCTGCCTCCGTAACGGACCTGGGTCCAGCCGCCCTGCCGGAGCAGTACTTCCACGACGGCGCCCTTGCTGACGCTGGCCACCTTCGCGGCCGCGCTGCTAGGGGTGGCCCTGAGATCCTCATCCTTGATCATGGTGCCGGGCGCGGCCCAAAGGGCCTGGGAAACCAGGCCGGCCGCAAGCATGAGCAGATATCGTTTCATGGCAATGCTCTCTCGCAAATACGCCATCGGGGCCGGGGCCTTGCCCTGCCCCTCGGACTCCAGTGGCCCGGGCGTTCTGGTTGAATGATACATGGGGGTTATATGATTCCGCCCATGAGTTGGCTCACTGACTTCCTCATCCGACGTGGCGCGGGGGCCCTGGCCCTCTGGCGCACCTGGCAAGGCATCTTCCGCTTTGCAGCCCAGGCCCTGGCCGCCACCCTGACTCCTGCTGCCTACAACAGCGCCACCCGCATGGTGGTGATGAAGCAGATCTATTTCACCGCCTGGCAGATCCTGCTGCCCTTTACCCTGTTCGCCGCCTTGCTTTCCTTCGTGCTGATCATGATCGTGGTCGACACCGCAGCCCAGATCGGGCAATCCGATTTCGCCCTGGAGATGAGCATGCGGGTGCTGGTGCTGGAAATCCTGCCCCTGGTCACCGCCCTGTTCGTGGCCCTGCGGTCCAGTTCGGCCATCAATACCGAAGTGGCCCTCATGCGCATCCACAATGAAATAGACGCCCTGGAGTCCGCTGGCGTTGACACCCTGCGCATGGAATTCATGCCCCGTGTCATTGGCGGCGTCGTCTCTGTACTGGCCCTCACCGCCATCACCAGCGTGCTGGCCCTGGTGCTGGCCTACTTCGCGGTGTACGGCTTCCAGCTCTGGAGCCTGCCGGATTTCACCCGGGTCATGGGCAAGGTCTTCGACGTGCCCGTCATGGCCGGCATCTGGCTCAAGAGCCTGGCTTTTGGTCTGGCTGTCACCATCATTCCCGTGGCGGAAGGCCTGGCCACGCCAAAGATGTTGTTCATGGCCCCCATCTCCGTGCTGCGGGGCATGGTGCGCCTGTTCTTCGTCCTCATGTTCATCGAGGTGGCGTCATTAGCCTTCAAGTACATATAGAGTGGCTGGCGGACGATGCCGCCCGGCGCACCCTCATCGCCACCCAGGCCAAGGCCGCCCTGGTGTCGGCCGACCTGCCCCTGCGTGCCAATCTCGCGGTCCTCGAAAACATCGCCGTGGTACCCCAGTACACTCGGAACATGACCTACCAGGAGGCGGTGGACGTGGCCTGGAACCTCCTGCACCAGCTGGGCTACACCGATGCCGCCTACAAGCGGGACCCGGCCCTGAACCATGAGGAGCGCTTCGTCGCCAAGTTGCTGCGGGCCGCGGTCAGCGGCCCCGACCTGCTGCTCATCGACCGCCCCGCTATGCTTTTGCCCGATACCCGCTATCCTCCGTTCGTGGATGACGTTCTAAAGCGGCTGGATGACCGACTCAACAACTGCTGGATCCTGGACTACCAATGGAACGAGCCCCTATACGCGCCCCGCTGATCAAGAACCTGGAATTCAAGGTGGGCCTGCTGGTGAGCCTCACCGCCCTGCTGGGCATCGGCCTGGTGATCTACGGCCTTTACGCCCGGGGCTGGTTCGAGCCTACCCTGACCATCAGGCTCACCGCCCCCAACGCCGAAGGGGTCAGCGTGGGCATGCCCGTCAGCTTCTCCGGTTTCCCCATCGGCGAGGTGAAGAAGATGGACCTGACGGAGGACGCCAAGGTCCTGCTGGAAGTGGCCATTCCCGAGCGGGACGCAAAGTGGCTGCGCCAGACCAGCCAGTTCACCCTGGAAAAGGCCATCATCGGCGGAGCCAAGATCAAGGCCTTCACTGCCAACCTGAAGGATGCCCCCCTTAAGGATGAAACCGAGTTCAGCCTCATCACGGGGGAGGATCCCCTGGACATCGCCGTCATCAAGCAGCGGGTGCAGACCCTGCTGGAAAACGTGGTGGCCATGACCCAGGCCCAGGCCCCCATCAACCGCACACTGGGACATGTGGAGACCATGACGGGGCGCATGGCGGGCGAGTACGGCGTGCTGGGCGGGGTCATGGGCAGCCCGGAAAAGGCCGCCGAAGTGGTGAGGATCATCGAGAAGGCCAACACCCTGATGACCAGCGTGAACGGCATCTCCCTCAAGGTGGACGGCATGCTGGCCAAGGCGGACACCCAGGTGTTCGGGCCCGACGGGGTCATGGACCACACCCGCCAGTCCGTGGTCCAGGTCAACCGCATGCTGGGCGAGGTGCGGGAAAGCCTGAAGAAGGCGGACGCCATCCTGGCCTCGGCCCAGTCCGCCAGCGCCGACGTGGCCGTCATCACCGGCAACGTGAAGGAGGCCACCACGGACATGGCCCAGTTGCGCACCGAGATCGACGACAGCGTGCGCAAGGTCAACCACCTGATCAACGAGATCAACAAGAAGTGGCCCTTTGCCCGGGACGTGGAGATCAAGACGCCATGAAGACAGAAACATGGGGCAAGGGACAAGGGGCATGGGGACTCCTGGTCGTGGTGCTTGCGCTGACGGGTTGCGCCGGCTCGCCTCCCCCGCCGGACTGGAAGATGAATGCAGTGAGCCTGCTGGAGCACTTCCAGGCGCGCTGGCTTGAGGGCGACTCCAAGGCAGCGGACCTGGCCCTGGAAAAAAGCCGCAAGGAGATCGCCAGTACCGGGCGCCTGGACCTGCTGGCCAGGGTGGAACTGGCCGCCTGCGGCACCCGCGCGGCGGCCCTGGATTTCTCACCCTGCCAGGCCTATACGGCCCTGGCCACCGAGGCAGCCGCCCACGACAAGGTTTACGCCCAATTCATCGGTGGAGACTGGAGTGGCCTGGACGCCAGGTTGCTCCCACCCCACTACGCCGGCGTGGCGAGTGCCAAGGATGCCGCCGCAGCCAACAAGGCAGTGGCAAGGATCAAGGATCCCCTTCCCCGCCTCATCGCCGCCGGCTTGCTGCTCAGGCAGGAGCGCGCCGAACCCGCCACCCTGGCCCTGGCCACGGAAACCGCTTCCGAGCGGGGCTGGCGCCGCCCCTTGCTCACGTGGCTGGAAGTCCAGCTCAAGCGTGCCCAGGCCGCTGGCGACCACAGTGCGGTTACCCACCTGAAGCGCCGCATCGACTTGGCCGAAGGCACTACACACCCTTAAAAATCAGCCAGTTATTTAATACAACAGAAAATTAGAATTTACTCATATAATCCGCAGCCATAATTTCCAGGAGGAGAATAATGGACTGGTTATACCAACCCTGGCCTTGGTATGTAGCGGGCCCCATCATCGGCCTGATGGTGCCGCTCATGCTGTTCATCGGGAACCGATCCTTCGGCATTTCCAACAACCTGCGCCATCTTTGCGCCATCACCCAGCCGCAAAAGGTGGACGTGGACTTCTTCAGGTACAACTGGAAGGAGCACACCTGGAGCCTGGTGTTCGTCATCGGTACTGCCCTGGGGGGCTACCTGGCTGGCGTGGTGTTCGCGGACCCCAACCCGGTGCAACTCACCCAGGCCGCCCAGGACATGTTGCTGTCCTGGGGATTCCTGCTGCCCAGCGGCAGCCTGGTGCCGGACGAACTGTTCCATACCAGCGTACGCAACTTCACCTTCCTTTTCGCCTGTGGCGTGCTGGTGGGATTCGGCACCCGCTACGCCGGGGGCTGCACCTCGGGACATGCGATCACGGGGCTTTCCACCATGCAACTGCCCTCCCTGTTCGCGGTGCTGGGCATCTTCGCCGGCGGCCTCACCGCTTCATGGTTCCTCGTCCCCCACATGCTGATCGGATAAGCCGACCATGACCCGCTACCTGCCTTACCTCCTGGCCGGCGTGATTTTCGGCTTCGTGCTGATCAAATCCGAGGCCGCCTCCTGGTACCGCATCCAGGAGATGTTCCATTTCCTGAATTTCCACATGTTCGGGATCATGTTCTCCGCCATCGTTACCGGCTTCGTCAGCATCCAGGTCATCCGGCGCTTCGGGGAAAAACATTCCCTAGACGGCCAGTCCATCGAAATCCCCGTCAAGGAACCCGGCCGCAAGAGCTACATCCTGGGCGGCCTCATCTTCGGCTTCGGCTGGGGTCTGATCGGCCTGTGCCCCGGGCCTGTGTTCGCCCTGGTGGGTACGGGATCCATCGGCGCCCTGGTGGTCCTGGCCGGTGCCTTGCATGGCACCTGGCTGTATGGCGCCCTCAAGCAGCATTTGCCCCACTGACAAATTTTCCTGGCCAATCAATAGGGTTTTTGACAGTCCGGGCGTCAACGGATTAGTCTTCGTCCCCGTTTGCAATATCACCACGCAATACTTACCACTAGATAGAGGAGTCATACATGCGCAAGACCCTGATTTCCATGGCCCTGTTGGTCGGCTTCGCCTCCGGCGCCCAGGCCGCCCCCCTGATGTCCTCCGACTGGGCCGTGCAGGCATGCAGCTACTGGAATACCAACCCCGCCCTGACCACCGAACTGGCTGAGAAGTGGGCCAAGAACGACGGTGGCCGCGGCTACAAGGTCATCCACATGTACCGCACCGACTGCGGCGAGAACACCAAGGTGGAAATGACCATCTCCACCAAGGGCGGCAAGACCACCTGTACCTATGCCGGCCCCATACAGCATGCCAGCCTGAACTACGACATGGACTACAAGATGCACGCCGAGACCAAGCGCTGGCGTGAAATGGGCGCCGGCGAATACGGCCCCATGCGCGCCATGATGTTCGGTCGTCTGCAGTTCGAAGGCCCCAAGGGTGAAGCCATGCGCGTCATGGGCCCCTTCGAGCAGTTCCTTCTGATCCCCGGCAAGGTGCCTGGCGACGAGGCCTGCCCCGCCAAGTAAGCCGCGATCACCTACTAAAAAGCCCGCGTCACGCGGGCTTTTTTATTGGTCCGCCGGAACGGAACGCACCCGCCAGGCACTTCCGCCCCTCAACACGGCAAAAAGGCGATCGATGTTGGGGTGCTTGCCAGGGTGGAGTAGGGCATCCTCGCCATGCTCCGCGTAGATATCCACCCCCTCCTGGGCGGCCGTGGCATCTATGCAGCCATGCTTACCGCCAAGGTACGCATAGACCCGCACGGAGCCGGCACTGCCAGGCTTGTTCTCGATGACCTCGGCCTGGCCTTCAGGGCCCGTCAATTCCAGGCGGGCCAGATGGTCCACCGCCGGCAGAACCGCCAGCTTGTCGGCAAATTTCATGGCTGCATCAGAGGCGGTAGGCGGCCAGGGTCAGCACCTTGGAGGTAAGGCGCATGGCCTGCTTTACCGGCGTCGGCAATTCGGCGCCGCCATGGGCAATTGCGGTATCTGCGTGCTTGATCTCGTCGACCTTCATCTGTTCCACCACGGCCCGACTCTTGATGTCCTGGGGAGGCAACTTGTCCAGGTGGCTGTCCAGGTGGCCTTCCACCTGGCGCTCCGTCTCTGCCAGAAAACCCAGATTCCACTTGTCTCCCAGGGCGCCGGCCAAGGCCCCCAGGGCGAAGGAACCGGCATACCAGACGGGATTGAGGAAGCTCTTGTGGCTGCCCAGTTCATTGAGGCGCCTCTCGCACCACGCCAGGTGCTCGGTTTCCTCGTCCGCCGCCTCCAGCAGGGCACGCTGGGCCTCGGGATTGCGGGCGGTGAGGGCCTGGCCGGCGTAGAGGGCCTGGGCGCAGACCTCGCCACTGTGGTTGATGCGCATGAGGCCCGCGGCATGCTTCTTCTCTGTCTCGCTCAATTCCGCATCGGGCAGTTCCGCGTCCGGGTAGGGCCGGCGGCTCGATGCGCTGGCGAAGACCGTGCGCAGGGCCTTGTCGAATTGCAGGATGACTTGGTCAGGTGAAGGCAGCTTGGGCAGGGCGAGGGTCATGACCGATCCAATAGATGGGGTTGTCCGATTATAAGGGCTGACACCGTTCCGGGCCGAGAGGGACAAGCTGTGGTGTAATGCGCGCCCTTTCCCCTCCCCCAAGATCACCGTGCCCCTTGCCGATCTTGCCTATGCAATCCTGGTGCTGATGCTTGCCTACTTCGTGAGGGGCATCTCCGGCTTCGGCTCCGGTCTCATCGCCGTGCCCCTGCTGGCCCTGCGGTTTCCACTTCCCCAGGTTGTGCCCTTCATGCTGCTGGCGGACTTCTCCGCCTCGGCCATGATCGGCGGCATCCATTTTCAGCACGTGGCCAGGGGCGAGATCAAGCGACTCCTGCCCGGCTCCCTGGCGGGCGTGGCCCTGGGCACCACCCTGCTGGTCTCCTTGCCCGCAAACGCCCTGCTGTTCACCCTGGCGGCCTTCATCCTGGTGTTCGCTCTGCGCTTCCTGCTGCTGCGACCCGGGCCCTTCGCGCCAGCCTCACCCCTGTGGGCCTACCCCGCCGCCCTCACCGGCGGCGCCGTGGGTGGCATGTTCGGCACCGGCGGGCCACCCTATGTGATCTACCTGTCCCACCGCATCCAGGACAAGGGCATCCTGCGGGCCACCCTGTCGGGCCTGTTTTTCATGGAAGGTCTCATCCGCATCGCCACTTTCCTTATCGCCGGCCTGCTGGTGGACTGGCAGATTTGGCTGCACACGCTGCTTGCCCTGCCCATCGTCGTGGCCGCCCTCTACCTGGGCAGCCATATCCATACCCGCCTCAGCAACAGCCAGATGCAGCGCATGGTGGGCTGGCTTCTGTTGGGCAGCGCCGTCTCGGTACTGGTCAAAGCGATCCAATAGAGAGCCTATTTCTGGAATTGACTCATGTGCCCATCGCTGGCCGCCCGCCAGCAGGCATCCGGGTGCTGGCCCACCAGTTCCACGGCCTCGGCGTCAGCTTGCCCTCCCGGGCCTTGTCCCGCAGCAGGTCGAGAATCCGCAGAGGCGGGACGGAGGCACGATAGGGTCGGTTCTGGGCCATGGCCTGGAACACGTCCGCCACGGCGATGATCCGTGCCGGCTTGGGCAGGCCCTGGCCGGTTAGGGTATAGGGATACCCCCCATCCATCCAGGGGCTCGTGGTGATAGGCAGCCCAGGCGGCCACGTCCTCCAGCCCGGGTATGCGGCGCAGGATCTGGTAGGTCTCGAAACTGTGCCGGAGCATTACCGACAGTTCGTTCTCGTCCAGCGGTCCAGGCTTGTCCAGGATGTCGTCCGGTATCTGCCACTTGCCAAGGTCGTGCATCAAGCCGGCGATCTCCAGCCTTTCGCAATGTCTGCGTCCAGGCCGCCCAGTTCCCCCAAAAGCCGGGCCAACCTGGCCACCCCCAGGGAGTGGGCTGCGGCGAAGGCACTCTTGGCATCCACGATGTGGGCAAACAGCATGGCCATCTGACGCAGTTCGGCAAAACAGATCCGGCGCCGCTGTCCGGCGTGTGGCATCCCGCCCAGGAAGTTCTGGATGTGGCGGGGCTCCAGTACCAGCCAGAAGGCATCTGCGTGGGAGGCGGCCATGAAGCCTCCACCAGGTCCGGGGAACATGGCACCGCTCTCGGCGGCCAGTGTGCCGCGGATTTAATCCTTGAAACGCAGCAGGTCCGGTCCATAGTGGGGCGCTGCCAGGGCATCCACCCGATCCACCAGGAAGATCAGGTTGGCCTTTTGGGCCACGTCGGGGCCACGTCCATACGGGTGAAATCCTGCCAGTGGGTATGGTGGTAGAGCACGACCGGGGCCATTCTGGCCAGACGAGGCATGCCTTCCAGCAGGCCATAGCCCCGTTCGCAATGGCCCTGGGACCCCGCCCAGTCCATCTCTGCCACCAGATGCTGGTGCACCGCTGTGGAGGACAGGCCACAGGCATGCAGCAGGCCGGTGTCGAACAATTCCTCACGACCATCGTCTTTCATGCCGAGACAGCGGGCCACCTCCACTGCCATGAGCCCCACCCGCTTGCCATGGTAGAAGTCGTTCATGCCCACCAGGACCAGGGTGTCCGACAGGGCGTAGACCACCTGCCGCAGGTCCACTTCCACATCCATGGGAGTCCCCCTTCCTTCGATACCTCTTCATCGGCGTGGCACGGGGGTATTTGAGTTCGGCCGAGGAAAAGACAAGGCCGCCCGTAGGCGGCCTTGCTAGCGGCGCGCAGGGTCTGTTCAGGCCTTGTCGGCCTTCTTGGTGAACTCCAGCTTCTCCTTGATACGGGCAGACTTGCCGGAACGCTGGCGCAGGTAGTACAGCTTGGCGCGGCGCACGTCACCCCTGCGCTTCACCTCGACGGCGGCCACCAGGGGGGAATAGGTCTGGAAGGTACGTTCCACGCCCTCGCCGGCGGAAATCTTGCGCACGGTGAAAGCGGAGTTCAGGCCCCGGTTGCGCTTGGCGATCACCACGCCCTCGTAGGCCTGGAGACGCTCGCGGTTGCCTTCCTTCACCTTCACCTGGACCACCACGGTGTCGCCAGGGGCGAACGGGGGGATGGTCTTGCCGGCCGTCAGGCGGGCCATTTCTTCTTTTTCCAGCTGCTCGATCACGTTCATTTCGTTTTCCTTAACGATATGGGCACCAGAGGTATCCAGGGATACATGAAGCCGTTTCTGACATCCCGCTCACGCGGGTTCCTGCTTCACGACGCGCCCTTGGGCACGCCGTCCAATCCTGCATCCAGTTCCCGGAGCAGTTCCCGTTCCTGTTTGGAACAGGCCCGCCCTTCCATCAGGTCAGGCCGCCGCCTCCGCGTCCTGGCCAAGGCCTGCTTCAAGCGCCAACGGGCGATGGCGGCGTGGTCGCCGCCCCGCAACACCGCCGGCACCTCCAGCCCCAGGTAGACCTCGGGCCGGGTGTAGTGGGGGCAATCCAGCAGCCCGTCGGCAAAGGAGTCCTCCCTGGCCGAGTCCGCATGCCCGAGGGCACCCGGAATCTGGCGGATCACCGCGTCCAGCAACACCATGGCGGGCAGTTCCCCGCCGGACAGCACGTAGTCGCCAATGGACACTTCCTCCAGGCCATGGCGGGCGAACACGCGCTCGTCGATGCCTTCGTAGCGACCCGCCAGCAATGCCAGGGCCGGCTCCGCCGCCAGTTCCTCCACCAGGGCCTGGTCCAGCCTGCGCCCCTGGGGCGACAGGTAGATCAGCCGAGGCTTCGCGGCACCCTCTCTTCGCAACGCGGCCTTCACCGCCGTCAGGGCCAGGTCCAGGGGCTCCGCCAGCATCACCATGCCGGGTCCGCCGCCAAAGGGCCGGTCATCCACCGTCCGGTAGTTGTCCTGGGTGAAGTCCCGGGGGTCCCAGAACCTCAACCTGCACAACTCGTTGCGTACCGCCCGCCCGCTCACCCCCGATTGGGTCAGGGCCGCGAACATCTCCGGGAAAAGGGTGATGACGTGGTAGCTCGGCACCATGGCGCCCCGCACACTCAATCCTTATCCCAGTCGGCACCCCACTCCACCAGAATGCGCCGGCTTTCCCTGTCCACCTCGCGCACAAAGGCGTCCACGAAGGGGATCAGCCTTTCCCGTTCGCCCTCATTCGCATCAACCACGCGCAACACGTCGTGGGCGCCGGTTTCCAGCAGGCTCGCCACCTTGCCGAGAACCACGCCCTCGGTATTCACCACGTCCAGACCGATGAGGTCGTCCCAGTAGTACTCGTCCTCGTCGGGCTCCGGGAATTCCGCCCGGTCCACCGCCACGTCCAGACCCTTCAGGGCCTCTGAGGCGGTGCGATCATCCACGCCCTCCAACTGCACCAGCAGGGTCTGGCCGTGGACCTTGCCCTCCAGCACCCGGTATTCCCGCCAGCCCTTGTTGCGCCCCTCTTCGTGGCCCAGCCACCAGCGGTCATAGTCCAGCAGGCTGTCAGGGTATTCCGTGAAGGGTTGAACCTTGATCCAGCCCTTGACGGCATATGGGGCGGCCACCCGCCCCATCACCACCCGTTCGACCTGGTCAGGCAGCGGCTTGCTGGCCACGCACGATGCGGGCAACGGTGTCGGACACCTGGGCACCCACGCCCTGCCAATAGGACAGGCGGTCCTGGTTCACGCGCAGGCCTTCGGCATTGCCCTTGGCCAGGGGGTTGTAGAAGCCGATGCGCTCGATGAAACGGCCATCGCGGCGATTGCGGGAATCCGCCACAACAATGTTGTAGAAGGGATTCTTCTTGGAGCCGCCGCGGGCAAGACGAATGGTCACCATGGTGTTGCAGTCCTCTAGAAATCGGTTATCCGGACGCGAAACGCCGTTTCGCGCCCACGGAATTCGGAAAAGCCGTGCATTGTACGCCAACCGCGCAAGCAATCCAAGCCGTTGTTTTGCCTGGCGATAGGACAGTCCAGCCTGGCCCTCAGCGCATGCCGCCGGGCATCATGCCCTTCATGCCCCGCATCATCTTGGCCAGGCCGCCGCCCTTGCCCATCATCTTCATCATCTTCTGGGCCTGCTCGAACTGGTTCAGCAGACGGTTCACGTCCTGGACCTGGACCCCGGAGCCGGCGGCGATGCGGCGCTTGCGGCTGGCCTTGAGAATCTCGGGGCGACGGCGCTCCTCCGGCGTCATGCTATGGATGATGCCCTCGATGCGGCGCATCTCCTTCTCGCCCTTGGCCAGGTCCTCGGCACCGATCTTGCCCGCCCCCGGCAACTTGTCCACCAGGCTGCCCAGGCCACCCAGCTTCTTCATCTGCTGCATCTGGGAGAGGAAGTCATCCAGGTCGAAGCCCTTGCCGCTCTTGAGCTTCTGCACCGTCTTCATGGCCTCGGCCTGGTCGACGTTGCGCTGGGCCTCCTCGATGAGGGACAGCACGTCGCCCATGCCCAGCACCCGGCTGGCCATGCGCTCCGGGTGGAACACCTCGATGCCGCTGAGCTTCTCCCCCACACCCACCAGTTTCACCGGCTTGCCGGTGATGTGGCGCACGGACAGCGCCGCGCCACCCCGGGCATCGCCGTCCAGCTTGGTGAGGATCACCCCGCTGAGGGGCAGGGCGTCGCTGAAGGCCTTGGCGGTGTTCACCGCATCCTGGCCCTGCATGGCGTCCACCACGAACAGGGTCTCGATGGGGTTCAGCAGAGCGTGCAGTTCCTTGATTTCCGCCATCATGGCCTCGTCCACGTGCAGGCGGCCTGCGGTGTCGACAATGAGCACGTCGAACAGGTGCCGGCGGGCATGCTCCAGGGCGGCCCGGGCGATATCGGCAGGCTTCTGGTTGGCCGCGGAAGGAAAGAAATCCACACCGGCCTGGGACGCCACCACCTTCAACTGCTCGATGGCGGCGGGACGGTAGACGTCGCAGCTCACCACCAGGATCTTCTTCTTGCCCGCCTCCCGGATGATGCGGGTGAGCTTGCCAGTGGACGTGGTCTTGCCCGCACCCTGGAGGCCCGCCATGAGGAACACCGCCGGCGGCTGGGTGGCGAAGTTCAGGGGCGCGGCCTGCTCGCCCATCAGGTGGGTGAGCTCCTTGTGCACCACGCCGATGAGCTGCTGGCCAGGAGTCAGGCTCTGCAGCACCTCCTGCCCCATGGCACGTTCCTTGACCCGGGCGATGAAGTCCCGCACCACGGGCAGGGCCACGTCCGCCTCCAGCAGGGCGACGCGCACCTCCCGCAGGGCATCCTGGATATTGTCCTCGGTGAGGCGTCCCTGTCCGCGCAGGTTCTTCACGACCTTGGACAGGCGATTGGTCAGGTTGTCAAACATGATGGGCGTCGATTGGTTAGGGTGAGTAAAGGGCAGATACGCTAGACTTCCGGAGTCTAACAAACCCGAGGGCGCGAACAGCGCCGCAATCACTCAGGGACGCCATGCTCGAAACACTTTGCATCGCCGCCTATTTCGGCCTCGCCGCCTGGTTCTGGCCAGGCCTGCCCGGATGCTGCCGCACCGACTGGGTGCCCCGCCTGCTGCCCATCCTGCCACTGGTTCCCCACTTGCTCATCCTGCACAGGGACATGTTGGGAGCGGACGGCATCCATCTGGGATTCGCCATGTCCCTCTCCGCCATCGCCGCCCTCACGGTGCTCACCTACGCCACCGCCGCCTGGCGCTACCACCTGGCCGGGGTGCTGGGCTTCGTGCTGGCCTTCGCCGGCTTCAGCGTGGTGCTGCAGGTGATCATGCCCCTGGGCGCCCCAGTGTCCCACACGGACGCGCCCCTGTTCCGGGCCCACCTGCTGGTGGCCTTCTCCGCTTACAGCCTGCTCACCATCGCCGCCCTCCATGCCCTCCTCATCGCCCTGGCGGAAAAGCACCTGCACAAGGCCGTACCCCCCAAGGTACTTGCGGGCCTACCCCCCCTGCTGACCATGGAAAGGCTGCTGTTCCGGATGATCCAGGCGGGCTTCGCCCTGCTCACCCTCACCGTCATCTCCGGCATCGGCTTTTCCGAGGAGGTCTTCGGCAAGGCCATGACCTTGAACCACAAGACCGTGTTCGGCATCGCCGCCTGGCTCATCTTCGCCGCCCTGCTCCTTGGCAGGCGCATCTACGGCTGGCGCGGCCGCACCGCCATCTACTGGACCCTGGCCGGCTTTTTCAGCCTGCTGCTGGCCTACGAGGGCGTGAAGTTCGTCATGGAAGTCCTTTTGCAGCGCTGAAACCACCCTGACGACCCGAGGGCATTCCTTCGGTGATTTCCTTCATAGCCTTGCGAGCTATTACTTTTGTAATATTCCTTTCCTGAATAACACATAGAGCTCTCCACAACCGGATGAGCAGCAGGAAGGAAACAAATGTCCGGCAAGCATCAGGAAAACATCACTTCCGAGCAGGCCAGGGAACTGGCCATGCAGTCCATTGAACTGCTGTCGCGGCACGACCTGCCTCCCACCCCACTGCACTATGCCGTCGCATATGAGTATCTACTGGGCGGGCAACCGGACCTGAAGAATTTCCTCGACCATCATCTGGGCGATGGCAAGCCCCTGGATGCCATCCTGCTGCAGGACCTCTATGAAAAGCACCTGGCCTCGGTACAGCACAAGCAGTTCCAGGGCATGCGCAATGACCTGCATGACATCCTCCAGTCCCTGCTCCAGACCATCACGGAAACCAACGACAACAGCGAGGACTACCAACGGGAACTGGAAACCAGCCTGAAGCAGCTAGACGCCCAGCAGGACCAGGCCTCCCTGCAAAAGATCGCCTCGGACATGATTTCCGCCGCCATGTCCTCCCGGTTCCAGAATGGCAAGCTGCAGAGCCATCTCATGGAGGCCCGCAAGGAAACCGAGCAACTCAGGGAGGAACTGGAAGCCCAGCGCCAGGCGGCCATGGTGGACCCCCTCACTGGCCTGTTCAATCGCCGCGCCATGGACCATCACATGGAATTCCTCTGGGAGGAGGACCGGGACCTGTCCGTGCTGGTCATGGACATCGACCACTTCAAGCGCATCAACGACACCTATGGCCATGCCATCGGCGACATCGTCATCCGCAACGTGGCCGACGCGGTACGCAAGTGCATTCGCGGCGAGGACATCGCCATCCGCTTCGGCGGCGAGGAGTTCCTGGTGCTGCTGCCCAATACCGGGCTTGAAGGCGCCATCACCGTGGCGGAGTCCATCCGCAAGCGCATCGAGGCCCTGCGCCTGGTGCGCAAGAACGACAACTTCGCCCTGGATCCCTTCACCATCTCCCTTGGGGTGGCCAACCGTCGTGGAGATGACGATCGCGACAGCCTGTTCGAGCGGGCCGACAAGGCCCTCTACCACGCCAAGTCAAACGGGCGAAACCGGGTCATCCACGAGAACCACCCGCACTGAGCCGGGCAGGCAGCCCTCAGACGTATTCCTTCATCGCCCGGCGCCGGCCGGGCTTCTTCTTCATGATCACCACGCCCTTCACCACGGCCTCTATGCTGTCGATGGGAATGTTGGGGTAGAGAGGGTTCAGGGGCTTGAGCATCCAGCCCTCTTGGTGCTTCACCAACTGGCGGAAGATGTGCCTGTCCTCCTCCTTTTCGTCCTCCAGATAGGCGATGACGAAGGAACCGTCCCGGGCCACCCCTTCCGGCTCGATGACGATGATTTCACCCTCCTCGAACTCCGGCAGCATGGAGTCCCCCAGCACCATGAGGGCATAGGGCTCTCCGCTGGCGCAGGAGGAGGCCAGGGCTTCGCCTTCCATGGGCACCTCCGCCGCCGGCTTGACGGGGATGGGGAAGGGTTTGGGGATGGATTTCTCGGACATTACTTTCCTCGCATGAATAACTTGTCCAGGTCGGCCATGGTCAACTGGAACCAGGTGGGCCGGCCGTGGTTGCACTGTTCCGACCGCTCGGTGGCCTCCATGTCCCGCAACAGGGCGTTCATCTCGGGCAGGGTAAGGCGGCGGTTGGCCCGCACCGCACCATGGCAGGCCATGGTGGCCAACAACTCGTTGCGGCGCGCAGTCAGGGCAGCGGAAATACCGAATTCCCGCATGTCTTTCAACACCTCCCGCGCCAGGGTCTCTCCTTCCGCGTCCTGCAACAGGGTCGGCAAGGCGCGCACGGCCAGGTGGGTGGGCGAAACAGGGGCGATCTCGAAACCCAACGCAGCGAGGGCATCAGCCGCCTCCTCCGCGATGCCCACCTCCATGGCCGTGGCGGCGAACACGACGGGAATCAGCAGGGGCTGGCTCGCCACCTTGCGTAGATCCAGGGCTGTCTTCAGGCGTTCATAGACGATGCGTTCATGGGCGGCATGCATGTCCACCACCACCAGGCCCTTTTCGTTCTGGGCCAGCACATAGACCCCTGCCAACTGGGCCAGGGCATAGCCCAGGGGGGGCACCCGGCCCTGATTCTCCACATGGTCCGATGCGATGGCAGGCGCATGGGCCAGGGCCTCGGCCACCACCGCGTAGTAGGCTGCGGGTTCAGACGCCAATGGCATCCGAGTTTGATGGGCAGGCCAGTTCTGGTTCCTGGCTGAGGCGGTGCCGCCGAAACCGGGCATCGGCATGGGCGCTGGTTGGAGAGCCTCCGCATGGGACGGGGCGGCATCCACACTTCGGCCTCCCAAGGCCTGCTCCAGGGCATGGAAGACAAACTGGTGGATACCCCGGGATTCCCGGAAGCGCACCTCGGTCTTGGCCGGGTGCACGTTCACGTCCACCGCCTCGGGGGGCAGTTCCAGGAACAGCACGTAGGCGGGATGGCGGTCGTGATGCAACACGTCGCGATAGGCCTCCCGCACGGCATGGGTGAGCAGCTTGTCCCGCACGAAGCGGCCATTGACGAACAGGTACTGGGCATCCCGACCTGCACGGGAATAGGCCGGCAGGCTCGCCAGGCCAGACAAGCGCAGAGCACCCGAACTCTGATCCAGGGCGCGGGCGGCGGCGGAGAACTCCTCCCCCATCACGGCCAGGGCCCGGGCCTGCCAGTCAGCGGCGGCAAAGCGGCGCACCACCCGCCCGTTGTGGCCCAGGGTGAAGGCGCATTTCGGGTGGGCCAGGGCCAGGCGGCAGAACACGTCGTCGCAATGGCCGTATTCCGTGGCCGGGGTCTTGAGGAACTTGCGCCGGGCCGGGGTGTTGAAGAACAGGTCCCGCACCTCCACCACCGTGCCGACGCCCAGGGCGGCGGGCTCCGGACTTGTGACGCGTCCGTCCAGGGCCCCCAGCTTCCAGGCATGGGTAGCCTCTGCATTACGGCTGGTCAGGGTCAAACGGGAAACTGCGGCGATGCTGGCCAGTGCCTCGCCCCGGAAACCCAGGCTGGCCACCCGCTCCAGGTCATCCAGGCTGGCGATCTTGCTGGTGGCGTGGCGGGCCAGGGCCAGGGGCAGGTCATCGGGGACCATGCCGGCGCCGTCGTCGGCCACCCGAATCAGGCGGACGCCCCCCTCCTCCAGGTCCACGCGGATGTCCCGCGCCCCCGCGTCCAGGCTGTTCTCCAGCAGTTCCTTGAGGGCCGACGCAGGCCGCTCCACCACCTCCCCGGCAGCAATCTGGGAGATGAGGAGGTCGGGCAGGAGGCGGATTGCGGCGGCGGGCATGGCGGGCGAGTTTACCACCCGGCCCAGCCCTGCCCGGATGATGCTCAGTGCCTCACTTCATCATCATCTTCAGCATCATCTGCATCATGTCCAGGCGCTTCTCCATCTCGTCCAGGCGCTTGTCCACATCACAGCCGCAGCCGTCGCCATCACCCATGCGCTGGCACTTCTTGCCCATGCCGCCGGTGCCCATGCCCATGCCGGAACCCTTGCCGTCGCGGCGGTCGCAGTCCTTGCCCATGGGGCCCGTGCCGGGTCCCATACCCATCATGCCCGGGCCATTACCCGGCCCCTTCCCCATGCCGCCCCCCTGCATCATCATGCCGGGCCCTTTGCCGTCCCGCTTGTTGCACTTGCCACCGGGACCCATGCCTTGGGATTGCATCATGTCCTGCATCTTCTGCCGCATGGTTTGCATGTCATCCAGGGGCGCGGGAGATGCCTCCGTGGCAGGAGAGGCCTCCAGCTTGGGAGCCTCCTCTGCCAGGGCAACCGGGACCTGGAGCAGTGCCAGCAGGGAAAGGGCCAGGGTAGTGCGCTTCAGCATGTTCATGTCTCACTCCTATCGTGGAAACCCGCCAGGGATACCTGACTTCGGAATTGCGGGGTGGCTCAATTCGAGCGTCGGGAGCATCCAGCGGTTCCCCCGCCCGCGCAGTTTGTTTCAAGTCATCAGGCCCAGCAACTTGTCGAAGGCATCGGCGAACAGGTCCACGCCCTGGTCCTGGAGCCGCAGCCCCGCCTGTTCCATGTCTATGCCCTGTTCCGCCAGACGGTGGTAATGAGCCCGGGCCCCATCCAGTCCCTCCGCCACGCCGGCCCGCACCTTGCCGTGGTCCTTCAGGGCCGCCAGGGTCTTGTCCGGCAGGGTGTTGACGGTCTCCGGCCCTACAAGGGGCTCCACGTACAGCAGATCGCTGTAGGCCTGGTTCTTGGTGCCCGTACTGGCCCAAAGCAGGTATTGGGGGCGGGCACCCAGGGCCCTCAGGTCCGCGAATTCCGGGCCATGGAACAACTCCCGGTAGCGGGCATAGGCCAGCCGGGCCATGGCCACGGCGCTCCCGCCCCGCAGCGCCAGGGCCTCCGGCGTGCCGGTCTCTTCCAGGCGCTGGTCCACCAGGGTGTCCACCCGGCTGAGGAACAGGCTGGCCACCGCCTTGGCCCGGACTACGTCCTCTCCCCGCGCCAGGCGGGCACGCAGGCCCCGCAGGTAGGCCTGGTGGATGGCCTCCACCTGTCCCAGGGAAAACAGCAGGGTCACGTTCACGTTGATGCCCTCGGAGGTGAGGGTTTCAAAGGCCGCCACGCCGGCGGGAGTGGCGGGCACCTTCACCAGCAGGTTCGGCCGGGACACCAGGGCGGACAGGCGCCGGGCTTCGGCCACCGTTGCCTGCTGGTCATGGGCCCAGCGGGGCGCCACTTCCAGGCTCACATAGCCATCATTGCCGGCGGTGTGATCGAACTCCGGACGCATCAGGTCGCAGGCGGCCTGGATGTCCGGTACGGCCAGCCCCTCGTAACGCCGTTCCGGATCGGACTCAGCCGCTTTCAGGCGGGCCAGGTCGTCGGCGTAGTAGGGACTATCAGAGACCGCCTTTTGAAAGATGGAGGGATTGGACGTCACGCCGGACACGCCATCCTCGGCGATCCAGCGGGCCAGGGCGCCTTCCACTAGCAAGGTGCGGGAAAGGTTGTCGAGCCAGATGCTCTGGCCCAGGTTAACGGCTTGCCTGATCGGGTTCATGGTTCCACTCGTCGCTGTATCGGTGCTACCGGTATAGCAGCAGACTCCGGCTACCGGCCCCGGGTTCAATCCTTGGACTTAATCCTGCCGGTGCAGCCAGATGGCGAAAACAATGCCAAACCAGAACAGGGCCGTGAGGGCGGGCATGCCGGCGCACTGGTAGCCCAGCAGGAACAGGACCGACGGCATCAGGAACAGCAGGGCCCGCGCCGAGCCCCAGCGGTTCAGGACCCGGCGCCCTGCCTCGTGGGCGGCGGCCCGGGTGGGGTTGAGCCACACCGGCGCCAGCACCCCGGCGGCCCCGGTCACCAGGGGCATGAGGAAGGCCGGCAGGAAGAGGTCCAGGGGGCCCCGCTCCGTTTCGCCCTGCAAGAGGCCCGCCAGGGAGGCGGCATAGCCCAGCACGGCGACGAACAGCACCGGCTCCGCCCCGTGCAGGCCGAGGAGTCGGGCGCGGTGGAGACGCCACCAGGCCCAGGCCATGCGCC
This sequence comes from Thiobacillus sp., assembly GCA_024235835.1. NCBI lineage: Bacteria > Pseudomonadati > Pseudomonadota > Betaproteobacteria > Nitrosomonadales > Thiobacillaceae > Thiobacillus > Thiobacillus sp. The sequence continues at coordinate 109,493 of JACKLQ010000004.1, forward strand.
CCAGGGGCCAGGCCCAAAGGGCCACGCCCAGCCAGGTCAGGGGCAGCCAGGCGGCCTGGCCCAGGGCGATGGCCAGGGACCCCGCCGCTGCCCATTTCAGGTCCTGGCGCAGGCGTACGCCGGCCTGGGGGTCGGCCTGGCCGGCGGCGGTGGGCATGAGCACCTGGAGGGTGCCCACCGCCGTGAGACCCACGAAGCCGTACAGGTTCAGGTGCAGGTGGAAGGCCCGCAGCGCCGCGTGCCATGCGGGCATGAAGGGGATCAGCAAGGCCGCCGCCAGGGCCAGGCCCAGGCAGGCCATGGCCGCCACGTACCAGTCCAGGCCGGGGTGGGGCCGTCCCAGGGCCTGGCGACCCTTGCCCAGCATCCAGGCGATCATGGCCGCCGAGCTCCCCAGGGCCAGCAGGGCTGCCAGGGCAATCCACAGGTAGTCCAGCCAGCCCCCCAGCACCGTCACCGCCAGCAGCCCCGCCGCCAGCATCAGCAGGGGCAGGCGCGCCATCCACTTGCCCGCGCCGCGCGAACGGCACAGCACGGGCACGAAATGCTGCATGGCGGCGGTGATGAGGGTCATCACCCCCAGGGCCAGGGCGATGTGGGCCCAGAAGGCGGGGGCGGCGGCGAAGGCCTTGGGCAGGGCCTGGCCCGCCAGCAGGGCGATGAGGGTGGCGGCGATGAGGGCGATGAGCATGGACGCCATGATCCCATGCCCGCACCGACTCTCATTTGATCGAAGTCAGTCCGGAGACCCGCGCAGAGAAGCTGCCGTTACAGGCCACCCGATGACGTCGGGCCATCAAACATCTGGCAAAGCCCCCCCCAATTGCTATCAATGGAGAGGGAGGTCCGTTTATCCAATTAATTAACCAATATGGTGACTGATGCGAGAGCGTTAATCAGCATTCAAGCGGCAACTGAAGCACACGGAGGTTGCTATGAAAAAGTCCCACTTGCTTATTCCCACCGCATTGATACTTGGCCTGGCGGCCACGGCTTACGGAGCAGACGCCAGCATTGAAGCGCTCCAGACCGAGGTAACGGTGACGAAGACCAAGGCCGATGCCATGACCAGCAGAGTTCAGTCGCTGGAGGGCGGATTGCCTGCGGAGCGGGCTGCGCGAGAGGCAGCCGATGCCCAACTGCAAACATTGATAAATGAATTGGCGCTGACACCTGGACCCATGGGCCCCCCTGGACCGCAAGGCCCTCCCGGACCACAAGGGCCCCAAGGGCTACAAGGCCCGCCCGGGCCGGTAGGCGCGGTCGGACCTGAAGGTCCCCCCGGACCAATCGGTGCTCCCGGACCAATAGGCGCACCCGGACCCGCGGGGCCCCAGGGAGTTCAAGGAGAAATGGGGCCGATGGGGCCGGCGGGCCCGGCCGGCCCTGGGGGCGGATCGGTCTTTGTCCGCTGGGGTAACGCAAGCGCGCCCAATGGCACCACGCTGGTCTACAGTGGCAGAACCCATAACGGGATGTACGCATTTGGTGGAAGTGGCACGCCCCTATGTCTTGCTCCGGGAGACCCGGGCCCCCACACAGAAGCTGATGGTGCCAATTTGGACCTCGTGGCGCCGGTCGTCTTGAACACACAAGACCACGAGGCAGACATTCAGACACTTTATCCCGATAACAGTCTGTTGAATTGCGCCGTTGCCCTGGCACCAGGGCCCACGACGCTCATGTGGGGGAGTTGGAACGCACCCAGCACGGATTGGAGCGTCTTGTATACGGGTTATGTCTTCGGAGGCATATACGACAAGGCAAACTCCACCGAGCGGGTCTGCATCGACGCTGGCCAGTTTGATGGCAGTTATCAAACAGGATGGTATGGCGCCTTGTATGTCATGAGCATCCTCTCGGATGGCGTGAACACTGGCCACCTCATCAAATGTGCCGTCATCATGAAAAACCCGTGACACGCATTTCCCGTTACTTTCCCGTTACTCGCGGGAGAAACGCACATCCCCTCTGTGCCCGTAAGAGGGGATGTTTTTGGGCCCCTCCCTGCTGGATATCCACCCCTCCCGGCTGCTTCCTTCGTGACGAGGCTCTCAGCGCTTGTAGATCTCCACCTTCCTGGCCCGCAGGCGGTAGCCCGAGTCCCCCATGTCGGTCTTGGAGGTGGCCAGTTCCAGGATGCCGCTCACCCATACGGCGTCCATGTCCTCCTTGGCCTTGTAGGGCTTGTCGGCGACGACGTGGATGATCTGGTTGGCCGGCGGCGGCGGCACGTGGATGCAGGCGCCGAAATAAGGCACCAGCAGGAATTCCTTCACCTCCCGCTTGCCCCACTCCAGGGGCACCATGAAACCGGCGATGCGGATGGCCTGGCCGTTCATGGCCGGGTTGGAAGGCGCCTCGTTCCACATGCGCTTGAGCTTCTCCATGGCCTCCATGGCCTTGGGGTCCGAGTCCTTCAACTTGTCCAGATTCAGCCCGGTGATGACCTTCATGGGGTCCCAGGACTTGGGCAGCAGGTCGTCCCAGTTGACATCTCTGTAGGTCGTGGCCTTGTCCCCGGCGGCGGGGGCCAGGCGGTCCCCCACCTTGTAGTCCGCCGCCACCGCCGGCAGGGCCAGCAACGCGAACACCGTCATCACCATACGCAAGTCAAACACGATCCGTCTTCCTTATGAACATGAATGGCGCGGCCACCAGCACCAGGGCCACGACGATGGCGGCCCCCGCCGGCAGGTCCCAAAGAGCCGATGCGGCCAGACCGAGAACATACCCCGCGGTACCCATGACATAGGCGCGGACCAGGCGTTCCCCGGCGGCCAGGGCCGGCACGATGAGGCTGGCGAACACCAGGTAAACCCCCACCACCTGCACCGAGGCGGTGATGGCCAGGGCGAAGAGCAGGTAGAAGCCCAGGGGGGACCGGCGCAGGCCACTGAACCAGGCCGCCAGCACTCCGGCCGTGACCAGGGCCAGGGTCGGCAGGTCGCCCCAGCCGGTCCACAGGATCTGGCCCACCAGCATCTCCCGAAGTTGTTCGCCGCCGTGGGGATCGTGGGCCAGCAGCAGGATGGCCAGGGACGACACCAGCACGAAGGCCACGCCGATGACGGCCTCCTGCCGCCGGGGCCAGTGCTGTTCGCTGAAGTGCAGCAGCAGGGCCCCCAGCCCCGCCAGCCCCAGGGCGGCGGCCTGGACCTGCCAGCCCGCCTCCCATTCCAGGAAGTGGGCCAGGATCACCCCCAGGCCGGCGAACTGGGCGATGGCGATGTCGATGAAGATGATGCCCCGCTCCAGCACCCTCAGCCCCAAGGGCACGTGGCTGGCCAGCACCATCAGGCCCGCCACCATGGCCGGCAGCAGGATGGACCATTCCAGGGTTGCGTTCATGGCACGCTCATTTGACGATCGCCAGCAGCCGGTCCAGCAGGGCGTCCATCCACGCGAACAAACTGTCCGTCCCAGGCGCGGCCCCCACGGTATGGGGCAACTCCACCACAGGCACCCCGGCCCGTTCCGACAGCCACCGGCTGGCCCGGGGCGACTGGTAGTTGGTGTGGGCCACCAACCGCACCGGTTGTTGCCGCAGCCGGTTCAGCACCTCGCCCAGCCAGGCCACGGAAGGCTCCACGCCGGGCTTGGGTTCCAGGGTCACCACCACCTTCATGTCCAGCCAGTGGGCCAGATAGACCCAGTCCTTGTGGTGGGTGGCCAGGGGCACGCCCCCCAGGGGCACGGCCCGTTCCTGCCAGCGGGCCAGGGCCGCCTGCCAGCGCTGCTGGAAGCCCCGGTGGCGGGCGGCGTAATGGGCGGCGTTCTCCTTGTCCAACTGGGCCAGGCGGGCGGCCAGGGCCTCCGCCAGCCGGGAGATGTTGCGGGGGTCCAGGTGCAGGTGGGGGTTGCCGGCGGCGTGCACGTCCCCCATGGAACGGTCCACCCGGGCCGGCCTGTCCAGCAGGGCGACGAAGGCCGCCGCCTCGAAGTGGCCCGGCGTTCCGGGCTGGATGCGGGCGTTGCCGGATTCCCGCTGCAGCACGGGCAACCAGCCCGCCTCCAGTTCGGCGCCGGTGCAGACCAGCAGGTCGGCGTTGCGGGCCCGGGCGATGAGGCTGGGCCGGGCCTCGATGCGGTGGGGGTCCTGGTAGGCCGTGGTGGCCAAGGCCACGCTGGCCTGGTCCCCCGCCAGTTCCTTCACCAGGGCGGCCCATTCCGGCTCGCAGGCCAGGACCTTCAGGTCGGCCCGGGCAGGCATGGCGACCAATGCCGTCCAGCAGATCAGCAGGGTGAGTAGTCCGCGCATCGCGTGCCCCCTCAGAACTTGTGGGCGCCGTGGGGGCCCAGACTATGGAGATATTGCAGGGTGAACTGGTTGTCGGTGAGACCCTGTTCCGCCTTGTCCCGGGCGAACTGCAGGCGCAGGCGCGAAAACTCGCTGGGGTTGTAGTCCACCATGAGGCTGTGGCGCTGGGGCGTGAAGCCCGGCTGGGACAGCACGCCGGCAAAGCCCCCACCGAAGTTCACCGAGCCCTCGCTCAGGCGGTCGTAGCGGTAGCCCACCCGCCACTCGGGGTGGAACTGGTAGACCCCCTGGGCATACCAGCCCGACTGGCGGGCCCGGTAGGTGTCGGCGATGCCGCCGGGGGGGCAGAGGCCGCCGTCGGCGCTGTTGTCCTCGCATGTCAGGTCGCCGTCCTCGCTGCGCCGAACATACTCCGCCTGAAACTTGAAGTTCTCGTACTTGGGATTGCCGCCGGGGGCCCATTTCCAGACGAAGTCGGCAATCCAGTACTTGCTGCGGCCGGAAAACAGGCTTTCGGCCTCCACACCGTTGTCGTCCATCCAGTGGCCCTCGCGGCCGTCGGCCTTGGCCCGCAGCCAGGACAGGCCGGCGCGCCAGGAATGGCTGTCACCCAGGTCGTCGCCCAGGTGGGCATAGACGGCATGGCTGCCCAGGCCGTTGCGATCGCTCCAATCCGCCCCCTGGCCGGCCTCCAGGCCGATCTCCAGGAACAGGGGCGTGGGCGCCACCCACTTCAACTGCAGGCCATCCTGGCCGTAGTGCTCCCCCAGCATGGCGGCGTAGGCCAGGTTCTGGTTGGCGAAATCCCAGACATGGGGATGCTGCTCGTTGATGTAGCCGATGCCCGACAGATAGCGGCCGGCCTTGAGGGTGAAGCCGTTGCCCAGGGCCGTGGTCCGCACCCAGGCCTCCTCCGCCTCCACTTCACCATCGGCGAAGGCGAAGTTGGCGTAGCCCTGGAAATACGGATCGATGCCGGCGGAGAGGATCAACTCGGTCTCGTCCACGGAAAAGCCCTTGGCATTGCCGTGGGCGTGGCCGGCAGGCAGGAAGCCGGTGATATGGCCCTCCCCCCTGGCGTGGTGGTAGCGGCCTTGCAGGACCAGGGAAACCCCCGGGTTCATGCTGGCGGCGGCGGCTTCTGCCGCTGGGGCGGCCAGGGAAGCGACAGGGGCCGCTTCCTGCTTGGCCAGGCGGGCCTCCATCTCCTTCAGGCGAGCCTCATAGGCGGTCTGGATGTCCTTCAGCTTGGCGTCGAACTCGGCGCGCAAGGCGGCCAGGTCCGCGTCGGTGGCGGCCAGGACGGGCAGGGGCGAAACAGGCAGGGCGGCCGCCAGGGCGACGGCCAGGAGTCTGGGCTTGAACATGGTGAATCCTCGAATAAAAACAACAACAATCCGCGCGGGGCGCGGTCATGGCGAGGGAATTACCAGCTCAGAGGGGAGGTGCGCGGCTGAGGTAAAGGGGCCGGAAGGAAAGAAATGTGGCTACGGGCGCATCGGCCTGGAAATGGAAAACCGCGGCCGGAGGCACCCAGGCCTCGGGTGTGCTGGCCACACCGGCCCCCAGGGGAGCATAGGCCATGCAGAGTTCGCAAGCCAGCTTGTGCTCCAGGCCCTCGTCTTCCTGCTCGAAGCCATGGCTGATGCCATGGGCCAGGGCCCCGGACTGGGCCAGCAGGAACAGGAAAAGGAGAACGAGCCGTCGAAACATGGCGTGCATATTAGAGCCTATTTCATCAGGCTCTTACACACGGGGCGTCAGGCCGTCGGCCAGGGACAGGTGATAGGCCCGCCAGCCGGGCAGCAGGCTGGCCAGGGTACCCACCAGCACCACCCAGCCCAGCAGTGCCAATTCCTCACCGCCGGGCAGGGCCACGGACAGGGCCAGGCCGTAATGGGCCTGGACCCAGGGGCCGAAGGCCGCCGACAGGACGGCCAGCATCACCACGCCCGTCACCGCCCCCGCCAGGGTGACGGCGGCGCCTTCAAAGGCCAGCAGGGCGAACAGGTCCCGGGGCCGGGCGCCCACGGAACGCAGGATGGCCAGCTCCCGCCGCCGCTCCCCCAGTCCCGCCAGCACCACGGCCACCAGGCCGGCGAAACTCACCGCCAGCACCAGGGCGGAGACGGCCAGCAGGGCCTTTTCCGCCACGGCCATCATGTCCCACAGTTGGGACAGGGCCACACCGGGCAGCACGCCCATGATGGCCTCGTCCCGGAAATTGGCCACGTAGCGCTGCATGACGAACACGCCCGCCCGGGTCTTCAGGCCCACCAGCACGGCGGTGACGGCCCTGGGCGCCAGGTCGAACTTCCGCACCAGCTCCGGCGGAATGGCCAGGCCCGGCATGGGCGCTCCGCCCTGCCAGTCCAGGTGGATGGCCTCCAGGGCTTCGAGGGAAACGTGCACGGTGCGATCTACGGGCGTACCCGTGGGGGCCAGGATGCCCACCACGGTGAAGGGCTTGTCGCCATGCTCCGCCAGACCATGAGCCTCCATGCCGTGGGCCAGGGTGATGCGGTCCGCCAGCTTGTAGCCCAGGCGCCGGGCCACCTCCGCGCCCAGCACGGCGTCGAAGACACCTGCAAACGGCTTGCCCTGGGCCAGGGACAGGAACTGCTTGTCGCCGTAGCGGAAGTGCACGAAATAGGCCCCCGTGGTGCCCAGCACCGGGAAGCCGTGGTGGGAGTCACCCAGGGAGATGGGGATGGTCCAGGCCACGGCTGGATGGGCAGCCAGGGCCTGGGCGCTGTCCCAGCCCATGTTGTTGGTGGCCTCGCCGATGCGGAACACGGTGTAGAGCAGCAACTGGATGGGGCTGGCGCGGGCGCCGACGATGAGGTCCGTGCCGGACACCGCCTGGGCGAAGCTGTCCCGGGCATCCTGGCGCAGGCGCTCGATGCCCAGCAGCAGGGTCACGGACAGGGCGATGGCAATGAGGGTCAGCACCAGGGTGTAGCGCCGGTTCCAGGCGCTGCGCAGGGCCAGGGGGAGAAGGTGGCTCATGCGGCCTCCTCTTCTGCCCGATTCAGCTCATCCATGTGTACCTGCCGGGGGAAGCCCTCCGCTAGGCGTTGGTCATGGCTGACGAACAGCAGGGCCGCGTGGGCCGCCGCACATTCCCGCCGCAGCAGTTCCAGGAAGGCCGCCTGCCGGGCCGCGTCCAGGGCCGAGGTGGGTTCGTCGGCGATGACGATCTCCGGCCGGCCGATGAGGGCCCGGGCCGCCGCCACCCTCTGCTGCTGGCCCACGGACAGCTGGGTGGCGGGCCGGCGCCACAGGTCTTCCGCCAGGTCCAGATGTTTGAGCAATGTCGCGGCGGCCTGCTTCGCATTCCCCGCCCGCTCCCGGCGACGTTTGGAAAAGCGGCAGGGCAGCAGCACGTTGTCCAGCACCGACAGGTAAGGAATCAGGTTGAACTGCTGGAAGAGGAGGCCGATGTGGTCCACCCGGAAGCGGTCCCGGGCGGCGGCGGTGAGACTGGACAACTCCTGCCCCATGGCTTCGATTCGGCCCCGCTGGGGCACCAGCACCCCGGCCACCAGGTTCAGCAGGGTACTCTTGCCGCTGCCGCTCTCGCCGTGGATGAACACCTGCTCGTCCGCCGCCACCCGGAACTCGGCCATATCCAGGCAGGACCGCTTCTGGCCCGGCCAGCGGAACTGCAGGTTTTCCAGGAGAAGCAGCGGTGCGGTCATGTCCCCTAGCTTAACAAGAGGACGCTACCAACTCAGGAAGCGCATCCTGGTGGTCAGGCGGGCGGCGGACTGGCCCCTGCCGCTTACCACCTGGGCATCGACGCGGCGCATGCCGGGAAAGGCGTCGCTGAGCCGCACCTCCATGCCCGTGAGCTTGCCGGGGTGGGCGCAGGTGAAGCGGAAATCGGCATCCAGGTCGCCATGTTCATCGTAGTCGCCAGCAGTCGGATTGGCCTCCAGGATTGCAGCCTCCACCTCCACGGATACCAGCTTGCATCCGGCCGCCGCCGTGGGCGCGAACAACCTGCCGCCCTGCTCCAGGCTCTGGCGCATGCGGGCCACCACCGCCCGCTCCTTGTCGCTGCGGGGCGCGTGCTCGAAACCCAGCAAGGCCTCCAGGGGCGATTCCAGATGCAAGTCGATTTGCCCCCCCTCCACCGCCACTTCCAGCTTGGCCACACCGTGGACGTGGGCATGGTGTTCATGACCATGGCCATGGGCCGCGAAAGCGGGGGTGGCGAGGCAAAGCATCAACAGACAGGCGGACTTGAAAGCGTGCATCGGTCTCTCCTGGTTCAATGGCTGTGATGGGCAAACAGGCTCACCACCTGCACGGTGGCGACGCCCAGGCCCAACAGCGTCAGTTGGGCGGCGGCGTCCTTGAAGCGGCGATGGCGGTGGAGTTCGGGCACCAGGTCCGCCACGGCGATGTAGATGAAGCTGGCGGCGGCCACGACGATGACGTAGGGCACCACCGCCTGGGTGCTGCCCAGGGCGGCGTAGCCGGCCACGCCGCCCAGCACCATGGCTCCGCCGGACAGGGCATTGAGGGCCAGGGCCCGGGACTTGCTCAGACCCGCGTTGAGCAGCACCATGAAATCGCCGATCTCCTGGGGAAGTTCGTGGGCCAGGATGGCGATGGCTGTGGTCCAGCCCAGGGCCGGCTCCACCAGGAAGGCGGCGGCGATGAGCACGCCGTCCACGAAGTTGTGCAGGCCATCCCCCAGCACGATCATGGACACCTGGGGCGGATGCACGTGTTTCCCTTGGCCGTGGTTGTGGTCGTGGCGCCAGAGAGCGGCCTTTTCAAGGAGGAAGAAGACCACCACGCCCGCCAGCAGGAGTTGGCCCACCAATCCTGGTTCCAGACCCATCTCCACCGCTTCCGGCACCAGGTCGGTGAACGCAAAGGCCAGCAGCACGCCCACGGCGTAGGCCACCATCCGGTCGGCGAAGCGGGGCAGCCAGGTCAGGGCCAGGGTGGCGGCCATCAACACGGACAGCACACCGCCCAGCAAAGTGGACAAAACAATCAGGAACAGGGTCATGGAAGGGGCTGGCAAGGCCTAATAATGCAACTCTGTTGCACTATAGCCCCACCCTCCAACTCAAGCAACCAAGTTGCGTTATATACCGCAGTCCGGGCAAAGGCCCCGCAGGGTCAGTTCCGCATGGTCGCAACGAAAACCCGGCGGCAGGGTGAAGGCAAAGACGGGACGAAGGTCGTCCAGGCAATACAGCCGGCCGCAGCGGCTGCATTGGAAGTGGGCATGCTCGTGGGCGCCGGCATGCCCGTGCTTGTCCGCGGCCAGTGCATTGAAGCGCCACACCCGGTCCTCACCGGCGATCCTGTGGGCCAGGCCCCTTTCCACAAGCCAGTCCAGCACCCGGTAGAGGGTTACCCGATCCATCCCCACGCCAGCCTCCCGGGCCGCAGCGGCGATATCCGTATGGGTAAGGGCCGTAGACGTGGCCAGCAGGATTCCAAGCACGGCCAGCCGTGCTGCCGTGGGGCGCTCCCCAACACCATTCAGCAGGACCTCGGCCGGCGTTTCGCGTGGGGATTTCGCCGGCCTGGGGCGGGTGGCTAGGTTGATCGGCATATGCAACAGTGTAGCAAAAGTCCAAGCCCTTGGTCCCACCCGGGTTTTGATTGTCAAAAGTCAATGCCGCGTCCTGACGGTTTTCCGAAAATGCGTCCACGCAAAACCTACAAGGAGGCAGCATGACCCGTATTTCTCAATACCTTACCGACGACCATGAACACTGTGACGCACTGTTCGCCGAGGCGGAAAATGCCGTTGCCAAGTCTGACTGGCCCCAGGCAGGAGAACTGTTCCAGGCCTTCCGCAATGACACCTTGCGCCATTTCACTCGTGAAGAAGAGGTGGTTTTCCCCGCCTTTGAAAACCGCACCGGCATGAGTGGCGGACCCACCTTCGTCATGCGCGAGGAGCACGACCAGATGCGGGACACGTTCACAGCCATGGACCAGGCATTGGAAAAGAAAGATGCCCAGGGCTACCTGGGGCTCTCCGAAACCCTGCTCATGCTCATGCGGCAGCACAACATGAAGGAAGAAAACATTCTCTATCCCATGCTGGACCAGGCCCTTGCCGGAGAGGCGGAGAGCCTGCTGGCGGGCATGGAGGCCGGCAACCTGGCCAATGCGGTTTGATGAAGGTCAATGCGGTCCTGACCCAGGACCGGAAGAATATTAGCCAACCATGATTTATCTACAAACCCAATCAAAGGAGTTGTCATGAGCTTGCAGAAAATCTTTGAAAAGAACGAGAACCTGGCCGTTGCTTTCATCTTTGCCCTGTTCATCATCAGCCACTTCGGCCTGCTCTATCTGCTGCGTGCGGTCTGAGGCATCGCCAGGCCTTGCAGCCCATCCCACTGCCGCCTGAACCAACGCCGGCACCTCGATGAGCACCGAGGTTCTGGTGGATGGGCGATGGCTGGAGCCCCCGGAGCCCCTGGAGCGCGTGGTGCTGGCGCTGGACATGTTGCGCCCGGGTCAGACCCTGCGCCTGCTCATCCACCGTGAGCCCGTTTTTCTGTACCCGATCCTATGGGAAAAGGGCTTCGGCCATACCACGCGCCCTCTGGAGGACGGCTGCTTTGAAGTACTGATCGAACCCCTAGCAAAACCTGCCTGATGGAACCAGTCTGATGGCCGGCCCCGGTTTGTCCTACGACCAGGCGCCGCCTTTTGGCACCCCCCTGCGCCTGTTCCTCGTGGCGCCCATGTTCCTAATCCTGGCTGCCCTGCTGGCCATGTTCGCCCCGGATGCCTGGCTGGCCAGCCGCTGGACACCATCGAGCCTGGCCCTCACACACCTGCTCACCCTGGGCTACCTGGGGACCACCATGGTGGGTGCCCTGCTGCAGATGCTGCCCGTGGTGGTGGGCTCGCCGGTGCCCTACGCCGAGCCCATCGGCTGGCTGGCCATAATTGGGATCAGCTTTGGCACCCTGCTGCTGGTGACGGGCTTCCTGGTCGGGGACCCCACCCTGCTTATGTTGGCCACAGTGTTCTTGTCGATCGGACTCGTCCCTTTCCTGGCAGGCACATTGCTCAGCCTTATCCGCGCCCGGGCCCTGCCCCAAGTGGCCTGGCCCATGCGCCAGGCCTGGCTGGCCCTGGCAGTCACCTTTGCCCTGGGCGTGGTCCTGGCTACAGGATTGGCGGGCCTTTGGAACACGCCCGATCTCCTGAGTCTCACCGGCCTGCACGCCGCCTGGGGGCTGGGGGGATGGGTGCTGGTGCTGGTCATCGGGGTGGCCTACCAGGTGGTGCCCATGCTGCAACTCACGCCACCCTATGCAAAGGGCATCACCCTCGCCCTAACCTGGTCCCTGCCCATCGCTCTGATGGTGTTCACGCTGGCCTGGTTCCTGCCCTCGCCCGCCGCCCGAGGCGTGGAGGCCCTGGCCCTGCTGGTGGGCATGGGCGCCAACCTGGCCTTTGCCCTGGCCACCCTCAAGCTGCAAGGCCAGCGGCGCCGCAAGATGCCGGACGTGACACTGGATTTCTGGCGCCTGGGCATGGCCAGCCTGATCGGCGTAGCCGTCCTCTTCCCCGCCGCCATCATCGAAGCCAACCCCTGGCGCGACGCCACCCAGATTCTCCTTGGCCTGCTCTTCCTGCTGGGCTTCGCCGCCTCGGTGGTGAACGGCATGCTCTACAAGATCGTGCCCTTCCTTGGCTGGTTCCACCTCCAGGCCCAGACCAAGGCCGGCGCCGGCAAGATTCCCAACATGAAGCAGTTCATCAGCAACGATGCTGCGAGGTGGCATTTCAGGCTGCACCTGGCCGCCGTGGTCCTGCTGTTGCCCACACCCTGGCTGCCGCCTCAGCTTGCGCTAGCTGGATTGGCGCTGCTGGTCGTCAGCGGTTTGGCGTTGGAGATGAACCTCCGCAGGGCCAGAAAAATCTTCCTAAGTCATGGCGGGCGACATTAGCCGTAAATGCACAACAACACTGTTGTGCAACGTTTTTGTTGTGATATTTTGGCGGCAATCAATGGGAGGCTGCCATGACCTCTCAGACCGCTACTGGCCGATTCGTGTAGCCTTCGATGCCTACTTACATGGCGAGGCAAGGCTGATGGATGTAAATCCTGAAGTGCGCAGTGCAGCAAAGCGAATCTTTGATTGGCTTGACGCACCCCGCCGCATTGCCGGCTCCCAGACAGACAAAAGCAAACCGAGACGTCAGCGTAGTCCTCAGTAACGAGTCACTGAGGCTTGCATATTTCAGTGGCTCGTCCCCGCCGACAGCCGGGTCTTGTTCCACACGTTGTACTTGCCCACCGGGCGCTTCATGGGCAGGCGCTTGATCTCCTTGAAGGTCTTGGCGTCGTAGACGATCACGGCACCGTCCATCTCCCACAGGGACACCAGAGCGTACTTGCCGTAGCGGTCGAACTCCACGTGGGTGGCGGTCTTGCCCGGTTCCGGCTTCAGGTCCGCCACCACTTCCAGGGTGCGCTTGTCGATGACGTGCATGACCTCCCGGTTCTTGCCGAAGAACACGTCGGCCCAGGCGTAGGGGGTGTTCTCGTGGCTGCGCAGGAAGAAGCCGGGGCCCTTGGTGGGGATGATCTTGAGGGTTTTCCACGTCTTCATGTCGATGACCTGGATGTGGCCGTCCTTCAGGTTGGGTGAGGCCATGACCGGGTGGACCACGCCCTTTTCATCGGTCCAGTCCCAGGTGATGCCGGAGCCCAGGTGGGGCATGCCGGGAATATCCAGGTCGGCGATCTTGCGGCCCGCGCCCAGGTGGACGACCTCGCCCTTGGGGTTGTCCCGGGAGGCGCCCATGAGGTACTTGTAGTCCTGGTCGAAGAAGAAGTCGTCCAGGATCTGGTCCGTGGCGATCTGCCGCACCGGCAGGGGGCCCGGCTCGGGGATGGCCTCCTTGAGCTGGTAGTCGTGCACCAGGCCTTTGTAGACAGGCCGGCCGTCGTAGGGAATCTCCCACACCTCCGGAATGTCCTTGAGGGCCGCGATGAAGCTGGCGCGGGGCCGTGCGTCATACACGGCGGATACCCGGGAGCTTTTTCCATTGGCCGCCACCACGGGAATCACCTTCACCAGGGACAGGTCCTTGCCGCTGAGGGCCACCAGGGTGTGGGGCAGGTAGTTGGCCACCATGACGTACCGGCCGTCGCTGGACACGGCCACGTTGCGGGTGTTGATGCCGGCGCGGATCTCCGCCACCACCTTCAGGTTCCACAGGTCGTACTTGGTGATCCAGCCGTCCCGGCTGGCCCAGTAGACGAAGCGGCCGTCCGACGTGAACTTGGGTCCGCCGTGCAGGGCGTAGCGGGTCTGGAAGCGGTGGAAGGGCTCCATGACATCGCCGTCCAGCACGCTGATGTGGTGGTCGCCATGCTCCACCACCAGGGTGACGTTGGTGGGGTCCGCCTTGAACACGGGCTTGGCGGGCAGGCCCACGTTCTCCGCGTTGACGATGTGGGAGGCCTTGATGTCGTCGGCATCCCACTTGGGCGGAATCTTGTTGGGGGTATAGATCCAGGCGGCCAGGGCCTGAATCTCCTCCGGCTTGAGGATGTCCTTGAAGCCCGGCATCTGGGTGGCAGGCAAGCCCTCGGCGATGGCCTTCGCCGCCATGGGTTTCTTCAACCGCGCCAGGGATTCCGGCAGCAGGGTGGGCCCCATGCCCCCCAGGCGGTTGGGGGCGTGGCAGGAGAGGCAATGGGTTTCGTAGAGCTTCTCGGGGTCGGGGTCGGGGTCGGGGGCGGCCTGGGCGGGGCTGATGATAGCCAGACAAAGGGCCGCCATCATTGCCCAAGAGCTTGCCAAGTGCGCCTTTCCCCTTTGCAATAGGGGGAATGAGGGGGATTTGACGGGGTGATTCTTGGCAAACGCCGCTGGAATCCCCCCTAGCCCCCCTTTAAAAAAGGGGGGGATGAAAGCGTGACTGTTCAGGACATCGGGGTTCATGCGCAGGACTCCATGCATAGGGGTTGGGTGACGCCCACTTCCTCGTCCGCCAGATAGCAGCCCGGGTCTTCCGCCCAGAAGTCGCCGGTGGTCTGCCAGGCCCGCACCCGGGTGTTGCCGTTGCAGATGGCCAGGTGGCGGCATTGGGCGCAGCGGCCGCCCACGGGGCGGGGGGACTGCTTCAGGCCGGCCATGAGGGGGTCGGAGGTGTCGGCCCAGATTTCGCCGAAGGGGCGCTGGCGCACGTTGCCCAGGGGGTAGTTCCACCACATGGTGTCCGGGTGCACGTCGCCGATGTTGTCGATGTTGGCCACGTTCACGCCGCTGGCGTTGCCGCCCCACTGCACCAGCTTGCCCCGTATGTGCTCGTATTGCTCGGGGAAGCGGGAGGCCACCCAGTGCAGCAGGTAGACGCCGTCCGCGTCGTTGTTGCCGGTAACGAATTCCCTGGGCCGGCCCGCCTGCACGTGGCGCCAGCAGCGGTCCAGCAGCAGGTCCATGGCGGCGCGGGTGGTGCGGAAGTGGGCGTCGTCGATATCCACCACCCCCACGCTCACTGGAGTTCGCTGCCCCCCGAGGGGGTGCGCGTCCGGCTTGAGGCGGCTCGGCGCCAGACGCGCCCTGTTCTTGTTGCCCCGCCCGGCATAGTTCAGGTGGGACAGGTAGAACTTGTCGATGGACTCCGCTTCCATCAAATCCAGCAGGGCCGGGAAGTCGTGGGCGTTTTCCTGGGCGAGGGTGAAGCGGATCCCCACCTTGGCACCCGCCTCCCGGCACAGTCGCACGCCCTTCAGGGCGGCGTCGAAGGCGCCCTCCTTGCGGCGGAAGCGGTCGTGGGTCTCTTTGATGCCATCCAGGCTGATGCCCACGTAGTCAAAGCCCGTGGCGGCGATGGCCTGGACGTTCTCTTCGTTCACCAGGGTGCCGTTGCTGGACAGGCCCACGTAGAAGCCCATCTCCTTGGCGCGCCGGCCGATGTCGAAGATGTCCGGCCGCAGCAGGGGCTCGCCGCCGGAGAGGATGAGCACCGGCACCCGGGCGGCCTTCAGGTCGTCCATGGCACGGAAGACTTCCTCCGTGGACAGCTCGCCGGGGAAGTCCTTGTCGGCGGAGATGGAGTAGCAGTGCTTGCAGGTGAGGTTGCAGCGCCGCACCAGGTTCCAGATCACCACCGGGCCAGGCGGGTTGCGATGAGGCCCCACGGGGGTGGGACTGAGGAGTTCCTGCATGAACTGGGTAACGCGAAACATGGACTACCTCCAATATCCGTCATGTCGGAGCTGATCCGGCATCCAGGCCAAGACCTGGATTCCCGCCTGCGCGGGAATGACGCGAATGCAAAATCTACTCATCCGTTCATCCTCCTATGCGCAGGCCGGTCTTTTTCAGGATGCGGCTGCTGTAGAGGATGTCGTGGTGATGGCAGGCCTTGCCCAGGGCCTGGCTTATCTCGGCCACATAGCCGAGCACTTCCTGGCGATCGTGGCCATGGACCATGGCGAACAGGTTGAAGGGCCACTGGGGCAGGCAGCGTGGACGGCGGTAGCAGTGGCTGACGAAGTCCAGACGACCGACGCGCTCGCCCAGCTCGTCCACCAGGGCATCGTCAACATCCCACACGGTCATGCCATTGGCCTTGTAACCCAGGGCATAGTGGTTGGGCACGGCGCCGATGCGGCGGATGGCCCTGGTGGCCACCATGGCCCGCAGCCGTTCCATGAGCTCTGTCGCCGTGATGCCCAGCTGTACGGCCACGGCCTGGTAAGGTTCCGGAACCAGGGGCAGCCCCGCCTGGGTGGCCTGGATGATGCGCTGGTCCAGGTCGTCGATGGCGAATTCCATCGTGCTCATGCCTTCAGTTTCAGTTCCACGAAATACTCCTGCTCCTTCGGGAAACGGTAGATGGGATAGCCGGTGATCTTCTCGATGTAACTGAAAGCCGCCTCCACCTTTTCCGGGGACTCGGCGGCCCCCACGAACCACATGTTCAGGCGGTGTTCGCGGCGGTAGTTGTGGGCGATCTCCGGCTGCTGGTTGACGAACTGGGCAATGCGGTCGAAGTCGGCGTTGGGCACGGACATGGCGGCCAGCACGTTGGCGCCGCCGAAGCGGTCTGCGTTGTACAGGGGGCCGAAGCGGGTCAGCACCTTGTCCTCCAGCAGTCGCTGGAGGCGGGCGATAAGTTCCCCCTCCTCAAGGCCCAGATTGCGGGCGGCCACGGCGTAGGGATGCTCGCAGACGGGGAAGCCGCCCTGGAGGCCGTTGATGATGCGGCGGTCCACCTCGTCCAGCACGGCAGCGGGCTTCTCCGCCCGCTCCGTTCGTTCCATGACCAGGACGCTCATCCGCTATGCCTCAGGCCGCTTTGGGCAGGCTGGAGTAACGGGCGCCGCACTGCTTGAAGCGGCGGCGGGAAAACAGGGGCTGGCAGCGTACGTCTTCCAAGTCCAGGGTGTGGCGGAGATGTTCACGAAGCTGGTCCACCTGATCCAGCACGGCTGCCCGGTCCTTGCCGTGGACCATGGAGAACAGGTTGTACGGCCAGTCCGGCAGGCGGCGGGGGCGCTGGTAGCACAGGGTCACGCCGGCCTGGGCCGCCAGCAGCCGCCCGGCCTCGGCGACACGGGCATCGGGGATGTCCCATACCACCATGGCGTTGGCGGTATAGCCAAGTTCGCGGTGCCGCACCACCACGCCAAAGCGGCGGATGACAGACAGGGCCAGCAGCCGCTCCAAACGAGCCATGAAGGCCACCTCGCCCATGCCACAACGGGCGGCCAGGCTGGCGTAGGGCCGGGAGATGAGCTCCAGGCCATTTTCCAGGACGGTGGCCACGGTGTAGTCGGCGGACTCCAGTTGACCTCGCAAGACGGCGGTATCCACGGGGCTGCCGGCGGCATCCTGGTGGGGGCCGCGGCCCGCCGGCCTGCCCCCCAGCTCAAAGCCCAGGTCGATGTGGTAGTCCGCCACCATGGGCAGATCCAGGGGTTTCAATCCCGTGGCGCGATGAATCTCGGCCAACACCTCATCCACCCGCTCCCGGCCGGGAGCCGCGGCCACGAACCACAGGTTGTAGGCATGCTCCCGCTCGTAGTTGTGGTTCACCTCGGGAAAGCAGTCTATAGCCCGGGCCACCTCTTCCAGGCGCTCGGGGGGGCAGGCCACCGCCGCCAGGGTGCTCCAGCCCAGCACGTGGGGACGGAACACGGCCCCCACGCGGGATACATGACCCCGTTGCTTCAGGCTGGCCAGGCGATCCAGAACGGTGGTTTCATCACAGTCCAGGCATTTCGCCAGTTCGGCGTAGGGTCGGGGCACGAGGGGAAATCCCCGCTGCCAATCGTTGAGCAAGCGGAACTCTAGATCAGACAGATCGTGCTGGAGTTTCATAGTCCGAACCTGTGGGCGCGGGAGGTGAAAAAGATGCCGCTGGGGGCCTCGGCGGGCAGTTCCTTGAGCTTGGCGAAGCTGGCGGTGTCGTACACCTCCAGGCGGTTGGCGTCCCGTACGGACAGCCACACGTGCTCACCCCGTGGCGTGAACTCCATGTGCAGCACGGCCTTGCCGGGCTTCATTTCGTGCACGATCTTTTGTGACGGCACGTCGATGACCTGCACCCTGTCGTAGTTGGGGAAGGCGAAGTTGACCCACAAGCGACGGCCGTCAGGCTGGGCCATGACGAATACCGGCTGGCCGGCCACAGGGATCACGCCCACCTGTTTCCAGGTGGACACGTCCACGATCACCACTTCATGGCGGCCGACGCCGGGAATGAAGGCCAGGTTGCCTACCATGGCCCAGGTCTCCAGGTGGGGCATCTTGTACACCGGCAGTTTTTCCTCGCCCCGGCCGTAGTCCGGCAGGGCCCGCTTCACACCGGCTTCCAGGTTCCAGGTGTCCAGCACGGCGATGCCGTTCTCGCCGTAAAGGCCGGCCACGTACCAGCGGCCGTCCGGGGAGATGAGGGCGTCGTAGGGCTGGGTGCCGATGTTGTGGAAGATGCTTATCCTGGGTTTCCTGGGGTCTTCGGCAAGATCCGCCACCCAGATCTCGCCCTTGTCCCACAGGCTGAAGGCGAAGCGGTTTCCCGGCACGTCCTCCAGGCCGATAACCTTGGATTCCGTGGGAATGTCCGCCACCAGGTCCAGGGTCCCAGCGTCGAAGATTTTCACGCCGCCGGGGGTGTAGTTGGCGGCGGCGATGAAGCGGCCGTCCTGGGAAATGGCGCCGCCGATGGAATTGCCGGACTGGATGACGCGCTTGGCCACCGTGCCGGTGAGCAAGTCCACCTTGGTGAGTCCTCCGTCCCGGCCGAACACGTAGGCGTACCGCGCATCCCGGGAGAACACGGCGGAGGCGTGGGAGAGGTCCCCCAGGCCCTCGATGCGGCCCAGGCTGGCAAGCTTGCTGGTGTCCAGCCATTGCAGGCTGCCCTTGGCCCGTTCCACGGCGATGCCCAGGTCGCCGGTGCCCCGCAGGGGGCCGCTGCCCGCCGGGTCCGAGGCCTGGGCCAACAGCGGCAGGCACAGCGCGAAGAGGGAAACGAATTTCTTGAGAGTCATTCGGGAAATCCTTGTTGCAGGTTCTGTACGATCCAGCGGGTTTCCGCCTCCGTGAGGAAGGGCTCCCAGCCGGGCATGGCGGTGCCGGGAATGCCATGGCGGATGGCCGCCTCCAGGCTTTCCGCGGGTTTCTCACGCATGGCCTGGGCGGTAAGGGGCGAACCCAGGCCGCCGGTGAGGCGCAGGCCGTGGCAGAAGCCGCATTCCTGCCGCACCATGTGGACGAGTTCCTGCTGCCGTGCCGGGGAGGGTGCAGAAGCGCTTGCGTGGGCTGCGGCGGGGGTCACCAGGGAGGAGACAGCCAGGGCGGCCAGGGCCGCCAGTAACGTGAAGCCGGTGCCCGTGAGCATCAGCCACCAGCCGGAGGGTGCCGGTCCCATGGAGACCTCGGGCTGCGTGGTGCGGCAGGATCGGCTTCCTGTCTCAGATCGAGTTGCTTGCATCGTTCACTCCTGTCCGGTTCGCGGGCCGCCCTCGTTGGAAGACGGCCGGGGAACCCGGCCACCCGCAAGGGTGGCCGAGCCGTTCAAGCAGCCATCAATACACGTCGTGCACGGTGTTGTAGACGTTGAACTTGCCGGTGGGGGTAACCAGGCGCTTGTCCTTGATCACGGCCTTCAGCTTGCGGGTCTTGTCGTCCATCACCACCAGGGCGGACTCGCCGGTCTTCGGGCCCCAGACAGAGAACCACACTTCATCACCCTTCATGTTGTACTCGGGGTGGGTGACGCGACCTTCGCTGATGCCGGCCAGCTTGGCGATGTTGATCACGTGGGCGGGCTTGTCCAGGTTCTTCAGGTCAAAGACGGAGATGGACTGGCGCAGTTCGGCTTCCGGGCTCAGGGCCGCATCCACCCAAAGGTTCTTGGACTTGGGATGGGTCTTGATGAACAGGCTGCCGTTGCCATGGTTCTTCAGGGTGCGCACCACCTTCCAGGCATTGGCCTTATGCCGCTTGGGATCGGTACCGATCACCGCCACGGTATCGTCGCCCAGGTGGCCAGTGGCCCAGACGGGACCGTACTTGGTGTCGTTCCAGTTGGCACCGCGGCCCGGGTGGGGCTTGGAGCCCACCTTGACGTTGGCGGCCAGTTTGCCTTCCTTGGTATCCACCACCGACACGGTGTTGCGCATGTTGGCGGCCACCAGGAAGTAGCGCTTGGAAGAGTCCCAGCCGCCGTCATGCAGGAAGCGCTCGGCCTCGATCTCGGTGGTCTTCAGGTTCTTCAGGTCGGAGTAATCCACCAGCAGCACCTTGCCGGTCTCCTTCACGTTCACCACGAACTCGGGCTTGATGTGGGAGGAGACGATGGAGGCCACGCGGGGTTCCGGATGGTATTCCTGCTCGTCGTAGGTGTAGCCCCGGGTGGACATCACCTTCTTGGGCTCCAGGGTGAAGCCGTCCATCAGCACATAGGCGGGCGGCCAGTAGGTGCCGGCGATGGCGATCTTGTCGTCAAACCCCTTGTACTTGGAGGTGTCGATGGAGCGGGCGTCGGAACCGGTGCGGATGGTGGCCACGGTGGTGGGGGTTTCCATCCACAGGTCGATCAGGTTGATGAGACCGTCGCGGCCGGTGGTGTACAGGTAGCGGCCGGACTTGGAGATGCGGGAGATGTGCACCGCGAAGCCCGTCTTCAGGATGGTGACGATCTTCTTGCTGTCGCCGTCGACAAGGGCCAGTTCGCCCGAATCCCGCAGGGTCACCGCGAACAGGTTGTTCAGGTTCAGCTTGTTCATCTGCTTGGTGGGCCGCTTCTCGGGCGGGACCAGCATCTTCCAGGACGCGCGGATCTCCTTCATGCCCCACTCCGGCGGCTGGGGAGCCGGATGCTGGATGTAGCGGGCCATGAGATCGATTTCTTTCTCATTCAGCTCGTTGGATGTGCCGAAACCGGGCATGCCGCCGGGGGTGCCGTAGTTCACGAACACCTTCAGGCTTTCGGTGCCCAGCTGCTGCATGGGGCCGGGCAAAAGGGCCTTGCCGGTGGCGCCCTTGCGCAGCACGCCGTGGCAGCCGGCGCAACGGTCGAAGTAGATCTGGCGGGCGGAATCAAATTCCGCCTTGCTCATGGGTGGCGCCTTGGGGTCGGTGGACTGATACATCTCCAACCCCGCCAAACTGGAGCCGCCCCCCTGCTCGTAGGTAGTGCTGGGAGTGTTGGTCTCGCTCGTGCGATCCGCCGCCCACGCAAATGAAACCGCCAGCGGCAAGACCGCCAGAGTCAAACCACGCAATACTTTCTTCATCACACTGCCCTCCAAGAAACATGGCTGGAAAAAACCCGCATCGGGTTGAGGGGAACGATACGACCAGGGTACAGGGGGTCAACATTGACCTTTGTCAATCTAAGGATATGTAAATCTAGTTTTGGTTGATTTAAGTCAAACGCATTAGTCGGGTATCTCGCCAACATCCGCCGCAACATTAATCGGAACGGAGATGGTCATGATCCAACCCGTAGAACTCGCCAATTTCTTCACCGTCTTCTTCAGCGCCGCGTCGGTCATCATGTTTGGCGCCACCTATGCCCTGCTGTTCGCCTATGCCCGGATCAGAAATCGTCCCGGGCTGATGCCCTTGGCCTACTTGGCCTATGTGGGCCTGTTCGCCGCCGTTTTGGTGCTGGCCTTCGCCGCCAACCTGTTCACCAACGGCTTCTGGACCTTCATCGTCCTGCTCATGCTGGTCGGTTATTTCGCTGCTCCCCATGGCATCTGGCACCTCTGCGTGCGGACCCACGAGCATGAACTGGAGGATGAAGGCTCCCCCATCAAGGTTTATCAACAGCGGTAACAGGAGGCATAGCCATGTCACAGACGCAGACGTTGTGGTGGGCATCCGAATCCTTTTGGCGAAAGACTGCCATCTGGGTGACGGGTGGCTCGTTCATCATCCTCATCTTCCTCACCTTCGACACCATGTCGTACATCACGGCGGGCGGTAAGCAGGTGCCCGGGTATTCCATCATCAACAAGCAGGTGGATTACCAGTTCAACGAGGAGCAGAACCGCTACCTGCCGGTCATCGGTCCGGACGAGCCCCTGTTCGGCAAGATGCTCACCGAGGAGGAAGCCGAGGCCCTGGTGTCCAAGGGCAAGCTCACCACCCAGGCGAAGAACTGCATGGAATGCCACACCCTGCTGGGCAACGGCGCCTACTTCGCGCCGGACCTGACCAAGGCCTGGCTGGACCCGGCCTGGGGCTCCAAGGAGGTGCGCGAGGAAAGCATGGTGGCCTTCCTCATGGACCCCAGCGACAAGCTGCATAACGCCGTGGGCCGCCGCATGCCCCGCCTGGGCATCACCGAGGAAGAGGCCCGCGCCACGGTGGCCTTCCTGAAGTGGATGAGCGCCATCAACACCCTGGGCTTCCCCCATAACTTCAAGGCCATGGATCAGTCCGACCCCGAGCCGGCCGCCCCCGCCGCGGAAGCCGCGCCCATGGAAACCGCGCCCGCGGCGGATGCCCCCGCCGCGCCCGACGCCGCCCCGGCCCAACAATAAGGAGCACACAAAATGGCAGCGCTAGGAATCTTCAGTACCGCCAACCTGAACGGCGGCCAGAAACTGGCCATGAAGTACTTCACCGTCTCGTTGGCGCTGTTCGGCGCCCAGGTCCTGTTCGGGATGCTGGCGGGTCTGCAATACCTTTATCCGGACTTCCTCTACGAAGTGGTGGATTTCTCGGTCAACCGTACCCTGCACGTCAACGCCCTGGTGGTGTGGTTGCTGTATGGCTTCATCGGCGGGGTCTACTGGGTCCTGGAAGAGGAGGCCGGCGTCCCGGTAGTGGGGCTTGGCCTGGGGAACCTGATCTTCTGGATCCTCACCTCGGCCGTGGTGGTGGTCGTCCTGGTGTACCTGCTGGTCCAGGTGGGCCCCGCGGAGATGAGCACCATCTGGCTCATCAACGAAGGCCGTGAGTACATCGAGGCGCCGCGCTGGGCCGACATCGGCATCGTGGTCTCCGTGTTGACCTTCTTCTTCAACGTGGTCGCCACCTTCTCCAAGGGCAAGTACACCGGCATCGGCGGCGTACTGGTCATGGACCTGCTGGCCCTGTTCGGCCTGTACCTGGCCGGCATGTTCTACACCCCCAACATCTCCGTGGACCAGTTCTGGTGGTGGTGGGTGATCCACCTGTGGGTGGAGGCCACCTGGGAAGTGCTGGTGGGCTGCATCATGGCCTACATGCTGATCGTCACCCTGGGCGTGCGCCGCAAGATCGTGGAAACCTGGCTGTACATCGAGGTCGCCCTCATGTTCGGTTCCGGCATCCTGGGTCTGGGCCACCACTACTTCTGGATCGGCACGCCTGACTACTGGCTGACCATCGGCGGCTTCTTCTCCGCCCTGGAACCCATCCCCCTGGTGGCCATGGTGGTGCATGCGACGTTCGACGCCGGCGTGCACAAGCTGAAGAGCACCAATCACCCCGCCCTGGGCTGGACCATCGCCCAGGCCTTCGGCAACTTCTTCGGCGCCGGCGTCTGGGGCTTCATGCACACCCTGCCCCAGATCAACCTGTACACCCACGGCACCCAGTGGTCCGCCTCCCACGGCCACCTGGCCTTCTTCGGCGCCTACTCCACGGCGGTGATCGGCTTCTTCTACCTGGCTGCCCAGAAGTCCCGGGGCAACGTGTGGATGAGCGCCCATTTCGCCGGTAACTGGAAGTGGAAGTGGGCCATGGCCCTGCTCTGGATCGGCATGATCGGCATGACCATGGGCATGCTGGTGGCCGGCTACGAGCAGTCCCAGATCGAGCGCGCCATCGAGGGTTCCACCTGGATGGGCTACTTCGCCGCCCAGGCCCACCCCTGGTTCGTGCAGGGCATGAAGTGGCGCATGATCTCCGGCTGGGCCTTCACCCTGGGCTACCTGCTCCTGGTTTGGGACCTGCTCACCATCGGCAAGGGCGAAACCCGTCCCTCCGCCGTGCACGAGCACGCCGCGTAACGAGTCCCCTCTCCTTAGACTCCTTCGGGTCTCGCCGCCGACGCAAGTCGGCGGTTTTTTTTCGTCTGGCGCCCACACCGCCGTCGTGGGTGGCCTGCCAGCATGTAACACTTCGCTCCCCGGGTTTCGGTAAGCTAGTCATACACGCGCAAAACCGGAGGTACGACATGCACGAATCCCACCACATCCTGGACATCAAGAAAAAGCAGGTGGAGACCAACCTGGGCTCCCTGTCCCAACAAGTCAAGAACGCCATCGCCGAGGCCATGAATTGCCTGACGAGCCATGACCTTTCCTACTGCGACAGGCTGGTGCGGAACGACCTCAACCTCAACGAGCTCCGCCGCATCATCGAACAGGACTGCCTTGTGGCCATCGCCTCCCAGCAGCCGGTGGCTAACGACCTGCGGGATATCGTCGCCGACATGCGCATCGCCGCGGAACTGGAACGCATGGGGGACTATGCCAGCGACATCGCCTCCAGCATCCTGCGCATGGACGAGGCCGGCCTGGAAAGCGTGGGCCTGGAGCATGTCCTGGACATGTCCCTGGCGTGCCGGCAGATGCTGATGGACGCAATGCAGGCCCACAAGGCCGGCGACACTGCCCTGGCCCGCCAGGTCGGTGCCATGGACGACGCGCTGGATGGCCGGATGTCCGCCATGGTAACCCTGGTCCTGGACGCCATGCGCGGGAACCCCGCCCTGGTGAACAACGGTTCCCGCATGCTGTGGATCGCCCACAATCTGGAACGCTGCGGCGACCGGGCCACCAATATCGCCGAGCAGGTGGTGTTCCGGGTGGAAGGCACCATCGAGGAACTGGACTAGGTCCGGGTGCGCAAGCCATGATGGCCATTCCCGGGCCCGGGCTGTCATGGACGCGGGTGGTGCCGCTGATGTCGCTGGCCCTGTCCGGCCACGCAGCCGAGTTGCCCAATCGGGTCATCATCGAGCACGGCCCGTTGGTCATCGACCACACCCAGGGCATCTCCCAGATCACCCAGGCCCAGGCCAGGGGCGGGTTCAGGAGCTTGCATCGCGCCGCACACAAAGCCGAACTCGGCCTGGGCCTGTTCCAGAACCGCATGACCAGTACCCTTGAGACGGCGGCCACACCCGGAAAGGGCCTGGCCCTGGTGACCCGCATCAAGACCGAACCCATCATCTACATCGCCAGGGAATTCCCAGCCGATTCCTGCGCCTACAAGGTGGTGCTGGCCCACGAGCACCAGCACTATCTTTATGACCGGGACGTGCTGCGGGCCCTGCCAGGGGAGATACGGGGCATCACCTGGTCAGCCTTCGCCAACCCTGTACCGGCCAGCCCGGCGGATCTGGAACGGGCCCGAAAGGTCTTCTTCCAGCAGTTCAGCCACGCCTACGACGGGCTGTCCTTCCCCCTGCATGGGCGCATCGACAACCCGGAGTCCTACGCCGCGCTCGCGGAATTGTGCCGGGGCGAGATCAAGACGCGCCTGGGGGCGGCGGGCGCCAAGTAGTCCGGGGCAGCGGAGCGCGCCCGGGGATGAGACCGGTCGTCGAACCCCGGACTCGCCTGGCTCCTCCGGCTACAGATCCGCCAGGGTCTTGATGTGGGCCGCCACGCTGCGACCCAGGGGAGAGAGCTCGTAGCCCCCTTCCAGCACGGAAACGATGCGCCGCCGGCCATATTTGGCCGCCACGGCCATGAGCTGCTCGGTGATCCAGACATAGTCCGCCTCCACCAGGCCGAACTGGCCCATGTCGTCTTCCAGGTGGGAATCGAAGCCGGCGGAGATGAGGATCAGTTCGGGCTTGAAGGCCTCCAGACGGGGCAGCACCTGCTCCTCGAAGACCGCCCGGTACTGCTTGCCCGTGGTGCCCCCCGGCAGGGGGATATTGATGATGTGCTCGTTAGAGGTGTCCGCGCAGCAGAAGGGGTAGAAGGGATGCTGGAAGGTGGAGCAGAGCATGACACGGGAATCGTCCCGGAAGATGTCCTCGGTGCCGTTGCCGTGGTGCACGTCGAAGTCCACGATGGCCACCCGGTGCACATCATGCCGCGCCAGGGCATGGGCCGCCGCCAGGGCCACGTTGTTGAAGATGCAGAAGCCCATGGCCTGGTTGCGGGTGGCGTGGTGCCCGGGGGGGCGGCAGGCCACGAAGGCGCTTTCCACCTCGCCCACCATCACCAGGTCCACAGCATGCACGGCACCGCCGGCGGCGTGGAGGGCAGCCTCCAGGGTGTGGGGGTTCATGGCGGTATCGCCGTCCAGGTGGGCAAGCCCCTCCTTGGGAGCGTTGGCGAAAATGGCATCCACGTAGGCCGGGTCATGCACCAGGATCAATTCTTCCCGCCCCACTTTGGGTGCATGTCGATGCACCAGATAGTCAAAGAGGTGGGCGGCATGGAGACGGTCGTCGATGGCTTTCAGACGGGCCGGGCTCTCGGGATGCCAGGAGCTCATTTCATGTTTGAGGCAGGCAGGATGCGTGATGTAGGCAGTATGCATGGTGACTGTCTTGATATGGTGCACTGCAAAAAATATACGCCCGAACGCGTAATACAGCATTCATGTTGGGGTAACCTAACCGGGCATATGCTTTGCATGCAAGGGTACACCCCAAGACATCCATCGCGCGCATTTCTCGACATCAGGGACTGATTCAATGAGCCATCATTATCTCCACCCCCTTCTGCACCCCCGCTCCGTGGCCGTTTTCGGCGCCAGCGACCGGGAGGACTCCGTGGCAGGGATCATCTTCCGCAACATGGTCACCTCCGGCTTCCGGGGCCAGGTGTTCCCCCTCAACCCCAAGCGGGAAGAGGTGATGGGCCACAAGTGCTACCCCAACGCCACGGCCCTGCCGGAAACGCCGGAACTGGCCATCATCGCCACTCCCGCCACTTCCATCCCCGGCATCCTGGAGGAGTGCGGCGCCCGGGGCATCAAGCACGCGGTGGTGCTGTCCGCCGGCTTCCGCGAGGTGGGCAAGGAGGGTGCCCTGCTGGAACAGAAAGTGGCCCAGACCGCCAAGCGCCACGGTATCCGCTTCATCGGCCCCAATTGCCTGGGCATCCAGCGACCGGCCATCGGCCTGAACGCCACCTTCGCCCTGGGCACGGCCCTGCCCGGGGACCTGGCCCTGGTGTCCCAGTCCGGCGCCATCTGCACCGCCATGCTGGACTGGGCGGAATCCAACGGCATCGGCTTCTCCAGCGTCATCTCCACCGGGGCCTCGGCGGACCTGGACTTCGGCGAACTGCTGGACTACCTGGCCCACGACCCGGCCACCAAGGGCATCCTCATGTACATCGAGGGCATCCGCGACGCCCGCCGCTTCATGAGCGCCCTGCGGGCCGTGTCCCGCATCAAGCCCGTGGTGATGGTGAAGGTGGGCCGCCAGGAGGCGGGCTCCAAGGCCGTGGCCTCCCACACCGGCGCCCTGGTGGGCTCCGACGCGGTGTTCGAGGCCTTGGTGCGCCGGGCCGGCGTGGTGCGGGTGACCACCATCCTGCAACTCTTCGCCTGCGCCCGGGCCCTGGCCGCCCACATCCACCCCACCGGCAACCGCCTCACCATCCTCACCAACGGCGGCGGCCCCGGCGTCATGGCCACGGACCGGGCGGTGGAACTGGGCATCCGCCTGGCGGAACTGGCGCCCCAGACCATGGAGCAGCTCAACGCCGCCCTGCCCGCCACCTGGTCCCACGGCAACCCCGTGGACATCATCGGCGACGCGGGCGCGGAGCGTTACCGCGCCGCCCTCTCGGCCTGCCTGGCGGACCCGGGCGTGGACGGGGTACTGGCCATGCTCACGCCCCAGGCCATGACCAAGCCCACCGAGGCCGCCCAGGCGGTGGTGGACGTGGCCAAGGGCTCCAGCAAGCCGGTGCTCACCTGCTGGATGGGCGAAAGCCAGGTGGCGGAAGGCCGCAAGCTGTTCAAGGAAGCGGGCCTGCCCTACTTCACCACCCCGGAGCCGGCGGTGGAAGTGTTCTCCTACCTGTCCGCCTTCTACGAGAACCAGCGCCTGCTCATGCAGACCCCGGGCCCTCTCTCCCACCAGGAACCGCCTGACGTGGACGGGGCGCGCATGATCGTGGAGAACGCCCTGTCCCAGGGCCGGCACCTGCTCAACGAGGTGGAATCCAAGGCCCTGCTTTCCGCCTTCCACATCGCCGTGGCCCAGACCAGCATCGCCCGGGACGCCACCGAGGCCATGCTCATGTCCCAGCAGATCGGCTACCCGGTGGCCATGAAGATCAACTCCCAGCAGGTGAGCCACAAGTCCGACGTGGGCGGCGTGCGCCTGGGCCTGTCCAACGGACAGGCGGTGCGGGCCGCCTATTCCGGCATGATGGCCGAGGTGCACAAGCACGTGCCCGACGCGGTGCTGGACGGCGTGGTGATCGAGCCCATGGTGACCCGTCCCAACGCCAGGGAAGTGCTGGTGGGCGTGGTGACGGACCCGGTGCTGGGCCCAGTCATCGCCTTCGGAGCCGGCGGAGTGGACGTGGAAGCCTTCCAGGACCGGGCCGTGTCGCTGCCTCCCCTGAACCGATACCTGGCCGACGACCTGATCAAGCGCACCCGGGTGTCCAAGCTGCTGGGCGAGTTCCGCAAGCGCCCCTCCGCCGACTTCACGGCGGTGGAGCAGGTGCTGCTGCGGGTGTCGGAGATGGTGTGCGAACTGCCCTGGATCGCGGAACTGGACATCAACCCCCTGCTGGTGGACGAGCATGGCGCCCTGGCCGCCGACGCCCGCATCGTCATCGCCGCCCGGACCCATGGCGCGGATCGCTATGGCCACATGGCCATCCACCCCTACCCCGCTCATCTGGTGAGCCAGTGGCAACTGCCCAACGGCATGGACGTGGTGATCCGCCCCATCCGCCCGGAGGACGCGGAGATGACCCAGGAGTTCGTGCGGGGCCTGTCGGCGGAGACCAAGTACTTCCGCTACATGGACGCCGTGCAGGAGTTGTCTCCCAGCATGCTGGCCCGCCTGACCCAGATCGACTATGACCGGGAAATGGCCCTGCTCATGGTGACCCAGATCGACGGCAAGGACGTGGAAATGGGCGTGGCACGCTATGCCGTGGACTCCACCCTGGTCAACGCCGAGTTTGCCCTGGTGGTGGACGATCGCTGGCAGCACCAGGGCATCGGCCACAAGCTCATGAACGTGCTCATGGACGTGGCCCGGGCCAAGGGCGTGAGGGATTTCGAGGGCGAGGTGCTGAAGACCAACCGCAAGATGCTGCACCTGGTGGAGGGCCTGGGCTTCCGCATCGAGCCCCACCCGGACGACACCGACATCAAGTGGGTGACGCGCACACTCTGAGGCCGACCGTAGCCCGGAGGAGGCCCCGAGGCCGAGTCAGGGACTGGTTTCCAGGGCGGTCAGCCCCGGACTCGCCGACGCGCCTCCGGACTACTACGTCTCAGACCGCATCCAGGGCCTGAGCCAGGTCGGCCAGCAGGTCCTCCGCGTCTTCCAGCCCCACGGACAGGCGCACCAGGCCTTCGGCGATATAGTGCTGGGCCCGCTCCTCCGGGGTGTAGGTGGAGTGGGTCATGCTGGCCGGATGCTGGGCCAGGCTTTCCGCGTCGCCCAGGCTCACGGCCCGGGTGAACAGGCCAAGGGCGTCCATGAAGCGGCGCCCCGCCTCGATTCCTTCCTTGAGTTCGAAGGCCACCATCCCTCCTGGACGGGACATCTGGCGATGGGCCAGCTCTTTCTGTGGGAAGGATTCCAGGCCGGGGAAATGCACCACACCCACCTTGGGGTGGCTGGCCAGGAAGGCCGCAACGCGGTCCGCGTTGTCGCAATGGCGGTCCATGCGCAAGGCCAGGGTCTTCAGGCCCCGCAGCACCAGGAAGGCATCCTGGGAGGACATTACCGCGCCGGTCATGTCCTTGACACCGTGGAAGCGCACCTGGTCCAGCACCGCCTTGGGCCCTATGACCGCCCCGGCCAGCAGATCGCCGTGGCCCCCAAGGTACTTGGTGGCGGAATGCACGACGAAATCCGCGCCCAAGGCAAGCGGCCGCTGCAGATAAGGCGTGCAGTAGGTGTTGTCCACCACCGTCACCGCCCCATGGCGGCGGGCAATGGCCGCCACGGCGGAGATGTCCACCAGGCGCATGTTTGGGTTGGCCGGAGATTCGAAAAACACCACCTTGGTGGCGGGCGTCAGGGCCCTTTCCAGATTGGCCGCATCGCTAAGGTCCACGTGGGTGATTTGCACGCCAAACTTGGCCAGGCCGTGATTCAGGTAGGCGAAGGTGCATCCGTACAGGGTCTTGTCGGCGATGACCTGGTCGCCAGGGGCCAGCAAGGTCCACAGCAGGGAAGTGGTGGCCCCCTGGCCCGAAGCCGTCACCACCGCGCTCTCGCCCCCTTCCAGGCTGGCCAGGCGCGCCTCCAGAAGGGCCGTGGTGGGGTTCCCCACCCGGGAGTAGACGAAGCCTTCCTGCTCCCCGGCGAATCGGGCGCTGCCGTCCGCCGTGGTGGGGAAGGTGTAGGTGGAGCTCAGGTAGAGGGGCGGGTTCAGGGCCCCGGGGCTAGCGTAGGGGTCGTAGCCCAGATGGATGGCTCGGGTGGAGAAGCCCTGGGGAACGTTGGTGTCGTGGCTCATGTTGCCTTGTCTCTATGGTTATCGTTGGTGGAGGGCGAATTGTTCGATGCCTGGCCCGCAAAGACAACGGCGGACCGAAGTCCGCCGCTGTCGATGGCATGCTGGATCAGTGCTCCAGCGCCGCCGGTTTGTCCAGAGGGGTATGCCAGTGGTCGTCGTCCGCCGGCTCGGGATTGAACCAGTTCAGCTTGGCGTGCAGGCTCACCACGCTGCCCACAATGATCAGCGTGGGCGGCTTCAGTTCCGCCTGGGCGGCCAGGGCCGGCAAGGTTGCCAGGGTACCGGTGACGGTCTTCTGGTTAAGGGTGGTACCCTGCTGCACGATGGCGGCGGGGGTATCGCCGGGCAGGCCGTGCTTCTGCATCTCCTCGCACAGGGTCACCAGGCCCTTGAGACCCATGTAGATGACGATGGTTTGGCGGGGCCGGCACAGCATGTCCCAATCCAGGTCCATGGTACCGTCCTTCAGGTGGCCTGTGACCAGGATGAGGGCCTGGGCGTGGTCCCGGTGGGTGAGTGGGATGCCGGCGTAGGAGGCCACGCCGGCCGCCGCCGTCACGGCGGGCACCACCTGGAAGGGCACGCCGTGCTCCCGCAGGGTCTCGATCTCCTCGCCGCCCCGGCCGAATATGAAGGGGTCGCCCCCCTTCAGGCGCAATACCCGCTTGCCTTCCTGGGCCAGGCGCACCAGCACCATATTGATCTCATCCTGGGGCACGGCATGGTTGTCCCGTTCCTTGCCCACGTAGAGACGGTCAGCGTCCCTGCGGCACATGTCCAGGATGGGGGGCGAGACCAGGCGGTCATAGACCACCACATCGGCCTGCTGCATGAGGCGCAGGGCGCGGAAGTTGAGCAGGTCCGGATTGCCCGGTCCCGCTCCCACCAGGTACACCTCGCCAACCTGGGGCGCGTTTTCCTGGGCCTTGATCATGGCCTGGAGGCTGGCCTCCGCCTCCTGCTCCCTGCCGGAGAACACCATCTCGGCAATGGGAGACAGGAAGGCCTTTTCCCAGAACTTGCGCCGCTCCGCAGTAGTGGTGAATTTGCTGCGTACGGCCTGCTTGAAGCGTCCGGCCAGGGCGGCCAGGCGCCCGTAGCCAGCGGGGATGAGGGTCTCCAGCCGGGCCCGCAACAGGCGTGACAGCACCGGAGCCTCACCACCGCTGGAGACCGCCACCATGACCGGGGAGCGATCGATGATGGAGGGCATGATGAAAGAGCAGGCCTCGGGCTTGTCCACTACGTTGACGGGGATGTGGCGGGCCCGGGCGGCGTCGTGGACGGCCTTGTCCAGGGCCTCGTCCTCGCTGGCGGCGAACACCACGTCCATGCCGTCCAGATGTGACTCGGCGAAGTCCGCCTGGACATGGATGAGCCGGTCGGTGCCGGCCAGTTCGGCGAAGGCCGTAGACAGGGGCTCGGACGACACCGCGGTGACCCAGGCGCCAGCGTTGAGCATGAGGGAGGCCTTGCGCGCGGCGGTGTCACCGCCGCCCACCACAAGGCCTTTGCGGCCGCGCAGGTCGAGGAATATGGGCAGGTAATCCATGGCGTGATTAGTGCATCAGTAAGCGAAGGGCCAGGCCAGGGTTGCATGGCCGGCCCGGAGGCGCCTTAACATCTGTCAATCCGGCATCAGCTGCCACAGCCGCCGGATCCACAACCGCCGGATCCGCAACCGCCGCCGCCGCCGCTGCTGCCGCAGCCGCCGGCGCTGGCCTTCATGAACACGAAGCGGGATTCGCCCGGGCTCACTTCGGCGAAGTCGATGGTGACGTCATCCAGCATGGGCGCGGAATGGGCATTGATGAGCAGGGTCACGCCCCAGGAATCCACGGCGGCGTCGTTTTCACGCTCGTCGTCGAAGCCCATGCCGAATTCCAGCATGCCGGCATCGTTCACACGGGCGGCAATGCGCAAGGCCATGTTGTCTGCGCCAGCGTCCTTTTGCGCCACGCGAATCTGTTCGGCGGCTTCCTTGGTCAGACTGATCATGTCTGTTTCCTCTCTAGAGTGCGCAGTGCGTTGCGCGTTTAATCAAGCGGCCTTGCGAGCCGCCTCTCGTTTCGACCGGTACGCACGCGCCTGGTCGAGAAATGGGTTGATCCAGCCCTGGGGACCACTGCCGCGACGGTGGCAGTAGCTGGCCAGCAGGTTCTTGTGGACGAAGCCGTCCATTCCGTCCGTGATGCCATGGCCCCGCAGGACCCGGTATGCATACTTGAGGCCGGACGGCAGATTTTCCAGATGGGAGTAGTGGAATTCGTGGGCGGGTATCGTCCGGGCCTGGATTGGCCAGAGAGCGTCCCCCGTCTCTTCCAGCACGGCATAGCCCCTGCCCACAGGCCTGCTGCCCATGACAACGTCGCCGGGCACCACTCCCACCATCTCGTGCCTGGGTCCATCCCAGCTCAGGCTGCGGGCCAGATACATGAGGCCGCCGCATTCAGCATAAACGGGCAAACCCGCTTCCACCGCGCGCCGGATGTCCCCGCGCAGGCCGGCATTGCCCGCCAGGTCACCTGCGAACACCTCCGGGAAACCTCCGCCGATGAGCAGGCCGTCGCAGTCAGGGAGGACTACCTCCTTGAGGGTGTCCACGGGCAGCAGGTCCACGCCGGCGTCCCGCAGGGTGTCCATGTCTTCCTGGTAATAGAAGCCGAAAGCTCGGTCATGGGCATAGGCCAGGCGCAGACCGGGCGCCCGGGGCGGTGCGGAAACGGGCGGCGCTGGTGGGCCAATGGCTTTCTTGGCCGCCTGTGCCAGTTCCAGCACGGCCTGCAGGTCAACCTGCTCCGCCACCCGGGCGGCAATGACCTCGATGCGTTCCTCCGCTGCCTCGGTCTCGTTGCCGGGCATGAGGCCCAGGTGGCGCTCGACGATGGCCAGGCGGTGGTCAGTTCGGACCGCCCCCAGAACCTTCACGTCCGTATAGCGTTCGATGACCGCCCGCAGCTTTTCCTCATGGCGGGGGCCCCCCACCTTGTTGAGGATTACGCCGGCAATTTCCACGTCCCGGTCGAAGGCCTGGTAGCCCAGGATCAGGGGCGCCACGCCCCGGGTCATGCCCTGGGTGTCCAGCACCAGCACGACGGGGGCCCGGAGCTCCTTGGCCAGGGCTGCATTGCTGTTGGAACCATCCAGGTCCATACCGTCGTAAAGACCCTTGTTGCCTTCGATGATGCTGATGTCCGCGTGCCGGGCATGACGGGCGAACAGGGCACCGATCTCGTCCAGGCCCATCATGTGGAAGTCCAGGTTGTAGCTGGGCCTGCCAGCAGCCAGACCATGCCAGATCGGGTCGATGTAGTCCGGTCCCTTCTTGAAGGCCTGCACCCGCTGGCCCAGGTTGCGCAGGGCACGGCACAAGCCCAGCGTGACCGTGGTCTTGCCGGATGACTTGTGGGCTGCGGAAATGAACAAACGGGACATGGGTAAATTTTACCGGCTTGAAAGCAAAAAGCCGACAAAATTTGTCGGCTTTTCCTTGTTACCGATACATGGATCAGTCGGTGCTTCTCCGGCCCGTCATGGTCTGGAAATCATCCTCGGGCAGAAACTTGAATACGCGTACGGCCACGACGGTCAGGATGAACGTGATGCCGACGCCGCCCAGTCCCAGGAGCCATTCGTAGATGCTGGGGGTGTAATCCGCAACCACGCCGTCAAAGAAGGTGCTGCTGACTTCATGGCCTGGGAACATCTGCAGCGGGAAGGCCTGGCCACCGACGATGGTGACGTACATTTGCGCCATTCCCCCCAGAATCACCAGCAAGGGTGCCAGGAAGCAGAAGCACATGGCCTGGGCATCCCTGGAGCGGGGGATGAACAGCAGGACAAGGGGAACAATGCCGCCCAGAAACACTTGCCCCACCCAGAACACCGTGGTGTAGGTGCCACCTTCCAAGAGTATCCAGCGCTCGAATGCCCACTGCTTGGCGAAATACAGGTTGGTGAGGTGGAAGACCACGGTGAAGTAAAGGGAGGCACCTACAAACACGGCCAGCAGGTTCTTCAATCGACGGCGGATGGTCTCGTCCAGGCGCATTTCGTTCCAGCGGAACATGGCGGACTGCACCACCATGAAGATGGCCAGGCCGTAGGCGAAGGACATGATGATGAACATGGGCGCCATGAGGGCGGAGTTGTAGCCGGCCCGGGCGACGAGGAAGCCGAAGATGGAGCCCGTAGCGGTGGTGAGGCCCAGGCGCCAGAAGAAGGCGGTATAACCCACGGGCTTGGACCAGGACTTCAATTTGCGGTCCATCAATGTGATCAGGTACAGGCCCACAATGGCGAAGAAGCCGTTGTAGAAAATCATGTTCCAGGCAAAGATGGACTTGAAGTTGTAGTGGGTCATGGCCACGATCAGGCGATCAGGACGACCGAGGTCCAGAACCAGAATGGCCAGGCCACCCGCCAGCAGAGCAAGTGCCAGCATGCCCGACAGCGGGGCGCGTTTCTTGTACACCTCCTTGCCGAAGACCGAGCCGATGGAGGCCACGTTCAGGGCGCCGGATGCGGCGACGATGAGAAACACGGCAAACACGTGGGGCAGGCCCCAGACCACCTGGTTGTTCATGCCGGTGAGGACATGACCGTGGTGTTCCAGGGTAAAGAAGGCATACAACCCCCCAAGCACCACCAAGCCCCCAAGGCCCAGGAGGGTCAGGAACAGGTTTGTGCGGCAGGGCCTCTGATTAATGCAGAGTTCTTGTGACATCGCTTAGATCCCCTGATAACGCACGCCGGTGTTGAGGCCAAGATCGCCACGCACCTCCGTGCTGTCGCTGGCCTTGAGCGCCCGGGACAACTCGCTTTCCGGGTCCATGAGATCGCCGAAGATCATGGCATTGTGGCCGCTGGCATTGCAGGCTTCGACGCAGGCGGGTGTTTCGTCCCGGTCCACGCGCTGCACGCAGAAGGTGCAGGACTCAACGCAGCCCTTGCCCCGAGGCACTTCCGGGTTCTGGTCGGTGAGGGGCTCATGCACGAAGGAACGGGCCTTGTAGGGGCAGGCCATCATGCAGTAGCGGCAGCCGATGCAGATGTGACGGTCCACCAGCACGATGCCGTCGGCCCGCTTCATTGAAGCGCCGGTGGGGCATACGTCCACGCAGGGAGGATTCTCGCAGTGCTGGCAGAGCATGGGCATGTTCTGTACGAAACCCGTGCGCAGGTCCTTGACGTTAACCTTGCGGATCCACTGGCTGTCCTGGGGGCCAATCTTGCCGTCGAGGCCGTTCTCGGCGTTGCAGGCCGTGACACAGTCGTTGCAGCCATCTCCGCACTTGGTGGTGTCGATGAGCATGCCCCAACGCTTGTCGCCGGTGGCCGCTTCCTCAGGGGCGCGGCTATGGGCCACGCCATAGAACAAAACGCCGGGTCCCAGGGTCATGCCGGCGACCAGGGCGCCTGCCTTGAGGAAATCACGGCGGTCCTGATGCTGCTTGTCGTTGGATTGGCTCATTGGCTGTCTCCGCTAGCGCCATTCTTGGTGGTGGCCATGAGGGGAGAGGCTGCGGGCAAGCCAGCCTGGGGGGCTGGCTTTTTTGCCGGCTTGGTGGCATGGCAATCCCAGCAATCCAGCTTGACGCTGGCGTAGCTGTGGCAGGCCGCGCAGAAGTCCTCCTTGCTGGCGGCCACGCTGCCCGTCTTCTCGCTGGCATGGCATTCCACGCACTTTTTCAGGCTGTGCCTTGTGGTGCGAATGCCCTTGCGCATAGTGTCGTCACGATGGTGTTTGAGGAGGTCCATGTGATTGCGACGCATGAATTGCGTGTCTTCCACGCACTTGTCCCCCGTGCTTGCGATTTTTCCTAAATCCAGCTTGGGTAGGTCAACGCCCGCCGCCGCCTGCATGGAGGGGACGGCCATGAAGGCCGCCACCGCCGCGAGGACGGCGAGGCGCAGCCAGGTGCGGATGCTTCTCGCCATGCCAGTTCTTCCTTTGCCCATGCCCAGTCTTAGTCGCCCATGCCCATGACGATGTAGCCGGTGGGGCACACGTCAGCGCAGATATGGCAGCCGATGCACTTGGTGTAGTCGGTGTCCACGTAACGGCCGGTGGTGGGGCCGTCCTTCTTCTTGACCTTGAAGACGGCGGTCTGGGGGCAGTAGATGACGCAGTTGTCGCACTCGAAGCACAGGCCGCAGGACATGCAGCGCTTGGCCTCGTCCACCACCTGCTTCTCGTCCAGGGCGTGCAGACGATCCTCGAAGTTGCCCAGGGCAGAGTCCTTGTCCAGCACGGTCACGCCACGCTGGTTGCGGGGCACGTTCATGAAGTGGCCCAGGAACATCTCGGTGGAAGGGATCACGTAGCGTCCGGAGCGATCCTCGAAGTTATGCAGGGTGTCCTTCCAGCTGTCGGTGCCCCAGGTCTGGCCGTGGTGCTCCTTGTACTCGTGACCGGCTTCCACCCACTTGCGGACCTGGTCCCAATGGGCCACGTCAACTTTCGGACGCTTGTCGGCTTCCTCGCCCTTCAGGAAAGCGTCGATGCCTTCCGCGCAGATGCGGGCATGGCCGATGGCGGTGGTGAGCAGGTGGGGACGGATCACGTCTCCGGCGACGAACACGTTCTCCTTGCCGGGGAAACGATAGTTCTTGTCGGTCTTGATCAGGCCGTTGTTGTTGTTGAAGCCTTCCAGGCCGGTGAAGTCCACGGCCTGGCCGATGGCGGATACGATCAGGGTGGCGTCGATGTCACGCTCGGTGCCGTCGATGATCTTTGTATCCCGGCCCACCATCTCGAACTCGGCCACACGCAGGGCCACGGCACGGCCACTGGCGTCCTTCACCACGGCGACGGGGGTCACGCCGCCGACGATCTCGATGCCTTCGGATTTGGCCTGCTCCACTTCGTGCTTGTTGGCGGCCATCTTGTCGATAGTGGCGCGGGAGATCAGCACAACTTCGACGCCCTGGCGGGCGGCGATGGAGGCCACGTCATGGGCGGCATGGCCGGCCAGCACCATCTCGGGCAGGTCGGAGGTGGCTGCGTTGGTGACCTTGCCCAGGCGGCGGGCCACGGTGGCCACGTCGATGGAGGTGTCGCCACCACCGATGACCACCACCTTGTCGCCCACGTGCTGCAGGCGGCCTTCGTTGAAGGCCCGCAGGAAGGCCACGGCGGTCACGCAGTTGGGTGCGTCGGCGCCGTCCACCGGCAGGGAGCGGCCGCCCTGGGCGCCCAGGGCGAACAGCACCGCGTCGTAGTCCTTCTCGATCTGCTCCATGCTGATGTCGGTGCCGATGCGGGTGTTCAGCCTGGTCTCGACGCCCATGTCGATGATGCGCTTGATCTCGCCATCAAGCACCTCGCGGGGGGTCCGGAAGCCGGGGATGCCGTAGCGCATCATGCCGCCGAGTTCGGCGTGGTCATCAAAAATGGTGCAGCCATGGCCCATGCGGCGCAGCTGGTAAGCAGCGGCCAGACCGGCGGGGCCGCCACCGATGATGGCGACTTTCTTGCCGGACTCCTGGGCGGGCTTCTCGAAGCCCAGGTTGTTGTCCAGGCCCCAGTTGCCGACGAAGTGTTCGACGGAGTTGATGCCGACGTTCTCTTCCACCTGGTTGCGGTTGCAGCCGGACTCGCAGGGAGCGGGACAGACACGGCCCATGACGGCGGGGAATGGGTTGGCACTGGTCATGCGGCGGAAGGCATATTCCTGCCAGGTCATGCTGGGTTTGCCATCAGCGCCCACGGGGGGCTTCTCGATGCCACGCACGATGTTCAGATAGCCGCGAATGTCCTCACCGGCGGGGCAGGATCCCTGGCAGGGAGGCGTGGAGTGCACGTATTCAGGGCACTTGTGCGTCCAGCTGGCCTGAAAGATCTTGTCCTGATTGCTGCGATAGTTCTCCTCGGTCTCGCCGTCCTTGTAGCGACGCCATACTTTACCTTCGGTCTTGGCAACATTCTTGGAAGTGACAGCCATCTTCGCTCTCCTATCGTCAAATTCATGTGGTTACGACGATACGTAACCGCTCATCTCATCTGGCGGCGTGCCCAGGGCACAACCGCCTGTTTACTTCAAATCAATCCAGCTTGATGGCCGTGCTCACCAACTGGTGCACACCGCCCACACTGCCGCGATCAAAGCCGTAATACGGCAACACCTTGGTGAACTGGGCCTTGCAGATGGCGCAGATCAATGCCAGGAAGTTCACACCCTCCTTCTGCACGACGTTGTTGTAGGCGTTCATGCGGGGCAACGCACCCTTGACGCGAGCCTCGATGAGGTCGTCCGTCAGCATGCCACCACCGCCGCCACAGCAGAATGTCGCTTCGCCGATGGTGCCGTCCGGCATGTCATGGAAGTTGTTGGCCACCGCCTTGATGATGTTGCGCGGGATGGTGAACTGGCCACCCGGTTCGTCGCCCATGCGGGAAGCGCGGGCCACGTTGCAGGAATCGTGATAAGTGATGACCCGATCGTCGTTCAGGGACTTGTCGAACTTCAGTACGCCCTTCTCGATGAGGTCCCAGGTGTATTCGCAGATGTGCATGGGCTGGGGATAGCGCATGTCCAGTTGATCCTGGAGTTTCTTCGAGAATTCGTCCGCGCCACCCCAGCCGATGCCGGTCAGCGTATTCCAGTAGGCATAGGCCACACGCCAGGCATGGCCGCATTCGCCCACGATGATGCGCTTCACGCCCAATTCCAGGGCCGCGTCGCGGATGCGCATGGCTACTGTGCGCATGGTCTCGTAGTTGCCGTTGAACAGGCCGAAATTGCCCGCCTCGGAGGCATGGCTGGACAGGGTCCAGGAAACGCCGGCGGCATGGAACACCTTGGCGTAGCCGATGAGGGAATCCACGTGGGGCTCGGAGAAGAAATCGGCGGAGGGCGTCACCAGCAGAATTTCCGCGCCTTTGACGTCCAGAGGGATCTTCACGGGTACGCCTGTGTCCGCTTCGATGTCCTCTTCCAGGCCTTCCAGGGTGTCCTCCAGGGCGGGACCGGGCAGTCCCAGGTTGTTACCGATCTTCTGAACCTTGTTCAGGATTTCGCTGGAGTACTTCTGGCCAATGCCCACATAGTTCAGTATCTCGCGGCCGGCCATGGTGATCTCGGCCGTGTCGATGCCGTAGGGGCAATACACGGAGCAACGACGGCACTCGGAACACTGGTGATAGTAGTTGTGCCACTTGTCCAGGGTTTCCTTGGTCAAATCTTCAGCACCTACCAGCCAAGGGGCGATCTTGCCCGGCAGGGTGAAGTAGCGGCGATAGACCTTGCGCATCAGTTCCTGACGCGCCACGGGCATGTTGTTGGGATCGGCGGTACCGAGGAAGTAATGGCACTTGTCGGTGCAGGCGCCGCAATGCACGCAGGCGTCCATGAACACACGAACGGAGCGGAACTTCTCCAGTATCTGGCCCATGCGATCGATGGCCCGCTCCTTCCAGTCCTCCCCCAGCTCGAAGGGATAGCCCAGGAAGGACTGGGAAGCCTCGGCAGCCTGGAAGGTCTTCAGGTGCGCCATGGCGCCTTCCTTGATCTTCGGGACTTCCGTGTATTCCGTCAGCGTGGGAACTTCAAACTCGGGACCGGCCACGTTTGCTCCTTATTTCTCTACGCTCTGTTCAGGTTGCAAATCAACCGTCGTGGTTAGGCTTTGTCGCGATCAAGTGCGGCAGCCCAGGGCGCCATATGACGGCGCTCGCGGGGATTGTCCACCATGTTGCGCGAGGGGCTGAAGAATATGCCGGGGGCATGCAGAAGCTTGCTGATGGGAAAGATGATCATCAGCAGGGCCACCAGGAACAGGTGAACGAGAAGTACGCCGTCCGTGGGCACGGGATGCCAGTCAAAGGTCATGAGCCCCAGCATGAAGGCCTTGAGGGCGACGATGTCGGTATGGGATACGAAGGTCATCATCATCCCGGACAGGCCGATGGCGATGAGCAAGGCCAGCATGAGGTGGTCGGAAGGGGTTGATATGTAGCGCACCCGGTCCACCAGGAAGCGACGGGCCCAGAGGCCGGCCAAGCCGGCCACCATGGCGAAGCTGGCGTACATGCCGAAGGGCTGGATGAATTCCACCACGAACCACACGGGCTCCTGGAAATAGCGCACATGGCGCAGCAGCACCAGGGCCAGGCCCACATGGAACAGCCAGCCAAAAACCCAAATCCACTTATTGGACTTGAACAGGGATTCGAAGATGACCACCTCACGTGCCATTCGCAAGGCAACGCCAGAACGGGTTGTGGGCGCAGGCGTAGTGGGAATAGAGAGGGGGGCCGGTGTACGGCTGTACTCGAAGATGCGATAGGCCACACCGCCGATGAACACCAGCGCGGCGAAATAGAACAGCCCCATGTAGAAAATCGTCAACGAAGTCATCCGTTCCTCTGCATTGGCAGATTAACAAGCATCAGACTGCCATTCTCTGGCAGGAGACGCGACACAAAACCAACAGCACCGGCGGGCTTGCCCGCCGGGCAGTTCAACCACGGGGCCACTGCGAGACCCCGGTACAAGCGATCAGATGCAGCCGGTGGGCTTGGGCAGACCACCGATCTTGCAGGCCTGCTTGGCGGGGCCGTAGGGGAACAGTTCGTACAGGTACTTGTTGTTGCCCTTGTCCGGACCCAGCTTCTTTCCGATGGCCTTGGTCAGCACGCGGATGGCGGGAGCGATCTGATACTCGTCGTAGTACTCGCGCAGGAAGTCGATCACTTCCCAGTGAGCGTCGGTCATGTCGACCTTCTCTTCCTTGGCCAGGTACTCGGCCACGTCACGGTTCCAGTCAGCCAGGTTGGTCAGGTAGCCTTCCTCGTCGACGTCAACATCTTTACCGGCGATATTTACGGTAGCCATCGTGTTACTCCTTCTATCAGTAATTACAACCAGGATTGGCAGTTGGTCTGCTCGGCGACCAGATCCACAAAACCGCCGTAATCCACCAGATTCACGCCATCGATCACCCGATCTGCCATACCACGGGCAGCCAGATCAGGTTGCAGTGCGTAGATGGTCAGATCGGCCATGGCCGACTTGACCTTCGCCTCTGCGGCACCGCCCTTCGTGGCCGCGTAGACCGCGTCCTCGATCAGCAGCACCTTGGAGCCTTTAGTTGCATGAGCCAGACAGCTTTCAACGCTGTTACGCTCGGTGGGGGACTTGTTTACTATGTGCAGCATTTTCGCGTTCTCCGATCAGGAACTGATCACCACGTCCTGCTCATTCATCAGGTCGGCCATTTCAGCCGCGCTGACCACCTGGACATCCACCACCAGGTCGTCTTCGGTCAGGCCGCGCATCTCCATGGACTCACGGTCCACGTAGAGCTTCTCGATGTCGTAACCCTCCAAGGCGCGATAGGTCTTGGAAAAGCTCTTCATCTCGATGCCTTCCGTATTGACGTTCTTTACCAGCTGGTAAACGCCGTCGTCCAGGAAGGCCAGGCTCACATCCTGCTCGAAGGCAGCGGAAATGAGCACCACTTCCAGGCTCTCCAGGGCATAGATGGTGCCGTAGGGGGCCTTGCGGTTCACGAACATGAACTTCTTGATCGTGCCGCCTTCTTCCATATCCATATCATCGGACATTGCCATCCCCCTCAATCACCAAAAGTCACCAGGCGGTCGCACTGGATGCCCGCCTCGACCAACTGACCCAGACCAGAAATGCGGAAAGCAGGATGGATGTTGTTGGCATCCTTGCCCTGACGCTTGGCCTCGTTCTCGTCCATCATGCCGCGGCGCTGGGCAGCGGCGATGCAGACCACCATATCGATCTTGTGCTCTTCACCCAGGGCCGCCCAGCGGTTGACGATGTGACGATCGTCAGCAGGGGGCACGGTCAAGCGCGTGGCATTGTTCACACCGTCGTGATAGAAGAACACGCGAAAGACCTCATGCCCCTTGGCGATGGCCGCCTTGGCGAACATGTATGCCGAGTCGGAGGCCTGATGCTGGTATGGGCCTTCGTTAATCAAAATACCGATTTTCATTTGTATATCCCTATCTCCGAATATCCGAGTAGACCGCAGCCCGGCTGACCGGGCCGCGACAGATCAGAAGCGGATATGGGCGGAAGCGTTCAGGCTGTTCCGACCACCGCGCCAGTTATCGATGTGATACTTGGTGAAGGGCAGACCAGTCTTCTCGAAGAACGCGGGCCAACCGATACGGTCGATCCAGTCGTTCATGCGCTCCCAGGGACGGCCATCGGCCTTGTAGGTCGCCAGGATCTTCTTGACGATCTCGCTGACCTCGGGCCACCGCGGGGGGTTGTTCGGGATACCTGCGGCCACCAGCTTGTGGAAGGTGGGACGGGAACGGGCATTGGAGTTCTTTCCGCCAACCCAGATCGCGAACTTGGAATGCTCGGGATCGTTGATCTGCATGGGCGGGCAGGGAGGGAAACAGGCGCCGCAGCAGATGCATTTCTTCTCGTCCACTTCCAGGGAGGGCTTGCCGTTCACCAGGGCGGGACGGATGGCCGCAACGGGGCAACGGGCCACGACGGAAGGGCGCTCGCAGATGTTGGCCACCAGATCATGGTTGATCTTGGGAGGTTTGGTGTGCTGGATCACGATGGCGATGTCGGCCTGGCCGCCGCAGTTGATCTCGCAGCAGGAGGTGGACAGCTTGACGCGGTTAGGCATCTCGCACTTGACGAACTCGTCATACAGTTCGTCCATCAGGGCCTTCACGGCGCCGGAGGCGTCGGTACCCGGGATGTCGCAGTGCAGCCAGCCCTGGGTGTGGGCGATCATGGACACGGAGTTGGCGGTGCCGCCCACGGGGAAGCCGTTGTCGGTGAGGGACTTGATCAGGGGCTCGACCTTGGACTGGTCGGTGACCATGTACTCGATGTTTGAACGGGTGGTGAAGCGCACGTAACCATCGGCGAACTGGTCGGCGATATCAGCCAGCTTGCGGATGGTGTAGTGGTCCATCTGGCGCTGTGTGCCGGCCTTGACGGTCCAGACTTCATCGCCATTTTCGGCACGGTGATACAGAACACCCGGCTTGGGATGGGAGTGAAACACCCACTTGCCGTAGTTGTTCCTCATGACGGGGTGCATATAGGGCATCGGATCCGGGGTACCGGACTCGATGGTCTCGTGAGTACGTTCAGCCATTCTTGTCTCCAACTAAGTGAGATCAGGATATCAATATTCACTTTTCGTGCAGCCGCCACTAGACGGCTGCACTACTCGACTACCAGGTTAGGCCGCGGCCTGCTTGCGCTCGAACCACTTCTCGGCCTCCTCGTCCCAGCCGTCGGTGCGGACGTAGGGGTTGGTGCGGGGATGGATGACCATGTTGGGATCCACTTCCAGGTCCAGACCCTCGAGGAAGTTCACCAGACCGATGCGCTCGATCATCTCGCCGGTGCGCTCGTGCTCAAGAGCGTTCTCGGCGAAGAAGTCCAGGATGTTCCGGGACAGTTCGTTCAGTTTCTCGAAGTCCTCGTCAGACTCCAACTTCATGAACGGGATGATCACGGTGCCCATGGTGGCACCAATCTTCAGCACGCTCTTGCCCCCCACCAGGATGGTGACACCCTTGTCCTTGCCGGGCAGCAGGGCGCCGGGCATGACGTTCAGGCAGTGCATGCAACGCACGCAGTTGTGGTTGTCGATCTCCAGACAGTTGGCGTCGGACACGGCCACCTTGGTGATGCCTTCGCCAGCGGCAGCGCCGTCGTTCTTCACCAAGCGGATGGCACGGGTGGGGCACATGCTCACGACCATGTTGGTCAGGTCTTCCATGCTGTGGGCGGCCATCCAGTCGCGGGCCATTTTCTCGTCGGCCCGCATGTTGTCGCGCCAGGTGCCGATGGTGGCCATGTCAGAACGCTGGATGGAGTTCACGCAGTCGTTGGGACAGCCGGAGAACTTGAACTTGAACTTGTAGGG
Organism: Thiobacillus sp.; assembly: GCA_024235835.1. NCBI lineage: Bacteria > Pseudomonadati > Pseudomonadota > Betaproteobacteria > Nitrosomonadales > Thiobacillaceae > Thiobacillus > Thiobacillus sp. The sequence goes on from JACKLQ010000004.1 coordinate 153,754, forward strand.
CAGGGAGGGGCGGTGCATGTCATCAATGTTGTTGTTGATGACAACGCGCAGTGCACGAGCCTCATCGAAGCAGGACATTTCGCAACGGGCGGAGCCCACGCAGGACATGGAGGTACGCAGGGCGGGGCCTGCACCACCCAGATCGAAGCCCATCTCGTTGAACTTGTCGAAGGCCTTCTGCACGTTCTCGGTCTTGATGCCCTGGAACATGATGTCGCCGGACTGGCCGTGAAACGCGATCAGCCCTGAACCACCGGTCTCGAGCCAGCCATCGCACAGCTGACGCAACAGGTCAGATGTGTAGTGCATGCCGGCGGGAGGAATGATGCGCAGGGTGTGGAACTCGGCGGCTTCGGGAAAGAGGGGCTTGTGGTTCTCATCCTTGAGTTCGGTGAAGCGGGGAATAATGCCGCCACCATAGCCCACCACACCAACAGTGCCACCCTTCCAGTAACCGAATCGGGTGTTATAGGAAGTTTCCAGTTGACCCATCAGGTCAACCATCATGTCATTGTCTTTCGCCAGGCGCTTCAGACCAGTGACGAAGGAAGGCCAAGGGCCCTTCTCCAGATCGTCCAGGTTGGGCGTGTCGTGCATCTGCTTAGCCATCTGTGTTTCTCCTTGAAGTCTCGAACACGGTGTCGTCACATCCAAACACTTTCCGGCGGCCACTCAGCCGATTCGGAATACGTGCCAGCATATTAGGGAGCGCTTATCCACGCCACCATCATTCCGATGGAGTAAGTGGGTCTTTCACTCGGGTAATCCCCACCTACCCGAACGGGTAGGTGACACATCCCCATGCCGGGCATACCTATACCTGAGCAAAAATGTCAGATAATAGGCATATCAACACATACTGATACATTATGGACCTACACACTTCAATCGCGAAATTCAGAAATCCTTATGGCAATCAGGAAATCGAATTGCAGGAGGTCCGCTTCGAGGCAGGTGGTACGCCCATGATGCGCCTGCGGATACGAGAGAGGGGCGCCCGCTTCACCATATTCGACATCGATCCCGTGACCGCCAAATATTGGGCGGACGAGATGCTCAAGTGGGCCACCCCTTTGGCCTGTCAAACACAGTCAACCGAGCCCGGAGCCTGACCCATGCGCCTTTTCAGCCCCGAATGGGAGGCCATAAAAGAATTCCAGCACACCGCCAGCGTGCGTGATGTCCAGTTCGATCTCATGGGCCAGGAACTGCCTGAGGATCACGGCCATATTTTATATGAGACCCTGCTGGTCCACCTGCCTTGGCTGAAGGACATACCCGAAGCCGGCATTCACGCCATACATGGCGCCCCTTCCGGTCGAGGCACCCTGATCATCAACCGCCGCGCGAAGCTGGTTCTGCGCCTTCCCATTCTCCGCCTTGCGGATGCCCGGGTGCTTGTGGATAAGGTCATTGACCTGGGCTGTGGCGTCATCCATATCGGGGGCTTGAAAGAAAAACCCCTGATGCCATTTAACTACTTGTATTCCCCCTTGGTGGACATGGGCACGACGGATGAAGCCGTGTTCTTGGCTAGGGTCAGGACCAGCCTGGATGAATTGGGCGTGCAGGGAGGACTGATCCCAGGCAAGCAACGTAAAATGCATACCTCGGATGGGGACATCGGCGGCTACAGCCTGATGCTGCATGACGTCACCCTGGCCCATTCCATCACCGTTCAGGAGAAGGGAATAGGCAGGAACCACTTGATGGGCTGCGGTATTTTCGTGGCGCACAAATCGATCAAGGAAGTAGCGGAGGGCTGAGCGATCGACCCCACGCGTTTGTTATCAACTTGTCTCTTAACTCGTGCAAAGGAGAAAACAATGGGATACATCGTTAACGGCGAAGAACTGGAAACCGACGAAGAAGGCTTCCTGACCGAGGCCAATTTCAGTGACGACGTGGTGCCGGTCATCGCCGAGTCCGAAAAGATCGCCCTGACCGACCAGCATTGGCAAGTCGTGAAGTTCATGCGTGAGCGCTATCAGGAAGACGGGCATACCCCCAACTTCCGCAACATGGTGGCCATGCTGACGGACGAGGATGACAGCGTGGACTGGAAGAAAGTCCTGTATGAACTCTTCCCCCTGCAGCCCAACCGCCAGTCCGCCAAGGTGGCCGGCCTGCCCAAGCCCTTCGGCAAGGGCGGCTACTAAGCCTTGAGTTGAGAGCCGAGCGCCGGGGCAAGCCCTGGCGCTCCACTCTCCACTCCGGCTCCACCGACATGTTTTCCAATACCCTCGTTTCCACCGAAGACCTGGCCAAGCATCTGGACGATCCCAACTGGATCGTGTTCGACTGCCGCTTTACCCTCACCGACCCGGAAGGCGGACGCCGGCTGTACGAGAAGAACCACATCCCCGGTGCCCGCTACGCCCACCTGGATGATGACCTCTCCGCCCCCATCACGGACGCCACGGGCCGCCATCCCCTCCCCTCCCCGGAAGCCTTCGCGGAAAAGGTCTGCGGCTGGGGCGTGGGCGTCAACAAGCAGGTGGTGGTGTACGACGACAGCTTCGGCGCCATGGCCGTGCGCATGTGGTGGATGCTGCGCTGGCTGGGCCACCCGGGCGTGGCCCTGCTGGACGGCGGCTTTCCCAAGTGGCAGCGGGAACAGCGCCCTCTGACCACCGTGGTGCCGGAAACCCGCAAGGGCAGTTGCGCCTGCCTGCCGGAGCACTCCCAGATCGTGAACGCCGATGACGTCCTGCGGGCCAGCCAGACGGGTGACGCCCTCATCATCGATGCCCGCCCGGAACGCCGCTTCACCGGCGAGTACGAACCCCTGGACCTGGTGGCAGGCCACATCCCCGGCTCCATCAACTGGTCCTTCGAGGAAAATCTGGACATCGACGGCACTCTCCTGCCGCCCGAGGCCCTGCGGGAGAACTACCAGGCCCTGCTGAAAGGGCGCGCGCCATGGCAGGTTATCCATTCCTGCGGCTCCGGCGTCACTGCCTGCCACAACCTGCTGGCCATGGAGGTGGCTGGACTGCCCGGGTCCCGCCTCTATCCGGGTTCCTGGAGCGAATGGATACGCGATCCCTCCCGTCCGGTGGCCACCGGCGAATAAGGAAAGAACAAGGAGCGCCCATGGTCAAACCCGTACGCGTACGCACATCCTGGTTCAAGCAGGAAGGTGAGCGACCCAGCCATGAGGTGGCCTCGGTGCTGGCTTCCACCGTATGGCGCCTGGCAGACAAGGCCGTGGAAAACCTGTCCAAGGCCGACTACGACATCGTTACGCCCCAGCGGGGCTTCCGCATCATCGGCGAACTGGCCTGCTTCCTGGTCCACTATGGGGACCGCCTGGTGTACGGCCGGGTGACAGAGGAAAAACGGGCGGAAATCGTTACTGCCATTGCGCTGCGCGTGGCCGAGATCATGGAAGACAACATCCTGGACTTCACCGGTGGACAGAAAGACCCGGAATACGACTACAAGCAGGGCTTCATCGACCTGCTCAACACCCGCATGGCGGACTACTCCGTATTTGAATTCCCTGTAGATAAGGCCAGCTTCCAGGCCCTGCGCTTTCTCTCTCTGCAAATCCGGGACGTGATGGAAGACAGCGACAAGAGCTGGATCCAGGATCAACTCATGGACATCGAAGTCCCCGAGATGATGGGTACCGTGAAGAAGAGCGTGGACGGTTTCTACCCCCCTGCCCCTGCCGTGGACGCCCAATAGCCCCGGCGAACACCATGATTCCAGCAGACAGCCCCTTCCACCCGGACAACGGAGAGGCATACGCCTCCTGGCGCGCTGCCAAGCTGGCTCACTATCCCACCGACCCATCCGACCTGGTGGTGCACGTGGCCGATCCTGCTCGCCTCAGCGACTCGGAATACGAGGCCCTCTGGCGATGCATCGCCAAAACCAACATGGTGGTGTACGCCACCCCCGACGGCGAAAAGGAGGACAAGTCCATCCCGCGCCTGATCGCCGAGCAGTTCGGCCTGTCCCACCTTGACGCCAACTGGCTCTCCGACGAGGACGGCATATCCAGCCTGACCCCACGGGACGATGGCACCAGCGAAGTGATGGAACGCAAGCCCGGCACGGATCCGGGCAAGCGGGGCGACTACATCCCCTACACCCACCACCGCATCCGCTGGCACACGGACGGCTACTACAACCCGCCGGAGCGGCGCATCTACGCCATGGGGCTCCATTGCGTGCGCCAGGCGGACGCGGGGGGCGAGAACGATCTTTACGACCACGAACTGGCCTTCATCGCCCTGCGGGACGCGAACCCGGATCACATCCGCGCCCTCATGGCCGAGGACGCCATGACCATCCCCGCCCGGGTGGATGACATGGGCGTAGCCCGGGGCGATGAAACAGGGCCCGCAATGTTGGTGGACAGAGGCCAGTTGCACCTGCGTTATACCGCCCGCACCAAGAGCATCGGCTGGAAACAGGATACCGACACCCAGGCAGCCCTGGCCGCCTTGGAGGACCTGCTGGGCAGCAAGCCTTTCGGGGCCTATACCCTGAGGCTGGAACCGGGCATGGGGGTGCTGTGCAACAACGTGCTACATACCCGGGCGGGTTTCAGCGACCGGCCGGAACACCGGCGTCTGCTCTACCGCGCCCGCTACCACGACCACCTGCGCAACCTGCGCGGCTAGGCTTTCCTGTTCAGTTCCGCTTGCCGTCCAGGCCGGGGCTGAGCCTGTGCTCCACTGCAAACACCGCCGCCTCCACCCGGGATGACAGGTTCAACTTGGCCAGGATGTGGCGCACGTGGAGCTTCACCGTGTCGTAGCTGATGTCCAGCTGGCGGGCGATGGCCTTGTTGCTCTCGCCCCGGGCCAGATGGGTGAGGATCTCCCGCTCCCGTTGGGTCAGGGTCTCCAGCAGGGGCACATCGCTGTTGCCCTTGTTGTCCAGTAGTTTCACCAGTTTCGCGGTCATGGCGGGGGCCACCACGGTTTCGCCCCTGGCCGCCCGGGCGATGGCGTCCAGCACCTCGTCCGGCTCCATGCTCTTGAGGAGATAGCCGTTGGCGCCGGAGCGCAGGGCCCGGGCCATGTCCTCTTCCGCCTCGCTCACGGTGAGCATCAGCACGGGCAGGGTGAACCCCTCGCCCCGCAGTTCCTGCATCACGTTGATGCCGTCCGTCCCTCCCAGATTCAGGTCCAGCAACAGCACATCCGGCCTGTGCTGGCGCAGCAGGTCGGGCACTGCCTCGGGGTTTCCCGTGATGGCCGCCACGCTTACGGCACCTTCACGCTCCAGCAGCTCCGCCAGGCCCTTGCGGAACAGGGTATGGTCATCCACCAGGACGATGTGGAGCACGGTGGACGGGGCGGCTATGGTCATGACTTCTCTTCCACTGCATGGCGTGAGGGGAAGGTAAGACGCACTATGGTGCCCCCCGCTGGCCGGCTCTCGATGGAAAGGCGACCGTTCAGCTTGGCGGCCCGTTCCCGCATGATGGTCAGGCCGAAGCTCTTGCCCATGTTGGAAGTGGCGTTCTGCTGCAGACCCACGCCGTCATCCGCCACGTTCACAACGTACTGGTCGTCCTGAAGGTCCAGGGTTACCACCACGTGACGGGCCCGGGCGTGCTTGCAGATGTTGTAGAGGGACTCCTGGATGATGTGGTAGACCTGAATCTCGTCTTCGGGGGCCAGCACCACGTCCTGGGCCACGTTCAGGAAGTCCACATCGGCATTGGCCTTCTTGCTGAAGCTCTCGGCCAGTTCCTGCAGGGCCGGCACCAGTCCCCGGGGGTCGATGCGATCCCTGAACTGGGTGATCAGGTTGCGCAGCTCCGAATAGGCCATGTCCACGGCCTCCTCCACGTCGCCCAGGTAGCGGTTGGCCTTGGCCTCGTCGCCATCCACCATGGCCTCGCTCAACACGGACAGGCGCATCTTGGCGTAAGCCAGGGTCTGGGCCAGTGAATCGTGGATCTGGTTGGCCAGCATGGTGCGTTCGTTCATCAGGGAGATACGCATGTTCTCGCGGGTGAGTCGGCTGTTCTCCAGGGCCATGCCCAAGTGTTCGCTGATGGAGTTGAACAGGTAGCGGATGTCCTCCGGAAGGGGCTCCGGATTGTCCATGAACAGGTTGTAAACCCCCATTACCTTGCCCTTGTGGCGCATGGGCACGGCGTAGACCGTGCTGCAGTGCTGGGCGTAATACAGATGGCGCACCTGCTTCTGGCACACCTCCATGACGCCCTCAAAATGGGCGCTTTGCGTCAGAGTAGCCTTGCCGCAGATGCCACATTCCAGGGGGACGTAACGCTCCCGCTCCACCAGGGCGGGGGCAAGGCCGATGGAACCGGCCAGACGCAGATGGGCCCCATCGGCGGTGAGTACCCGCACTGCACCGGCCCTGGCTCCGGAGATGCGCACCATGATCTCCAGGAAGCGCATGAGCATCTGTTCCGTGTTGGCATCGGAGTTCATGCTGCTGGCGATCTCCGCCAGCACCTCGATGACAGGAAGACGATCTCCCTCGGCTTGCATTCCACCGTCGGGGATGGACGTGCGGCTGATACTGGTGACAGGAATGTTTTGGACGTCCACGAACTGGCTCTGGTGGCTGTGGCGGGTGAGGCAATTCCACATGTTAAGTGGCTGCCCCCATGGGGAGCAATGCCACTGTTGGACAATCAGAAGGTCTGTGCCACCTTGTTGCGGGCCAGAGGCGGATTCTTGTCGAAATAACGCTTGATGCCGTCGACGATGGCACTCGCCATCTTGTCCTGATAAGCCTCGTCGTTAAGTCGTTTTTCCTCTTCCGGGTTGGAGATGAAGGCAGTCTCCACAAGGATGGACGGAATGTCCGGCGCCTTGAGCACGGCGAATCCGGCCTGTTCCACGTGGGGCTTGTGCAACTGGTTGATCTCCCCCAACTGGTCCAGCACGGCCTTGCCAAGTTTCAGGCTGTCGGAGATCTGGGCCGTCTGGGACAGGTCGATGAGGGTCTGCTTGAGATAGACATCCTTCACGTCGATGTTCACGCCGCCAATGAGATCCGCGTCGTTCTCGTGCTTGGCAAGCCACTTGGCCGCCGCCGATGTGGCGCCTTTCTCGGACAGGGCAAAGACCGAGGAGCCCCGGGCGTTAGGTTTGATGAAGGCGTCCGCGTGCACCGATACGAACAGGTCCGCCTGGACGCGGCGGGCCTTGTTGACCCGCTCGTGCAGCGGAATGAAGTAGTCCCCATCCCGAGTTAGATAAGCTCGCATTCCGGGCTGCTGATCGATCATCGCCTTCAGGCGTCGGGCGATGGAAAGGGTGATGTCCTTCTCATGGGATCCGTTGGCGCCCCGGGCCCCAGGGTCCTCACCGCCATGGCCCGCATCGATGGCCACCGTGACCAGACGCATGTAGTCCTGCTGTCTGGCGACCTTCAACGCAGATCCATCCTTGCCAGTCGGCTTGGCCTCGGGCTCCCGGGTGCCATCCGCCTGGGCGATGGCACGTTCCACCTGCTGCTCGACAGCGTCGCCCCGGGCCGGATAGAGGTCCAGCACCAAGCGGTATCCATAGTCGCCCATGGGTTTGAGGCTGAACACCTGGGGCCGTACTTCGTTCTTCAGTTCCACCACCACCCTGGTCACGCCGGGACGGTTGCGCGCCGCGCGGATTACGGAGATGTACTGGTCATGGGGGGAGATCTTGTCGACCAGGGCCTCCATCATGGCGTCAGCGCCTACGCCCTCCATATCCAGCACCAGGCGGTTGGGGCCAGAGAGTGTGAAGTACTTGTAGGTCACCTCCCCGTCAAACTCCATGGCCACTCGGCTGTAATCGGGGGACGGCCAGATGCGCACCGCCTTCACGCCGGCAGCGTGAACTGCCGAGTGCAAGATCATGTTCGCCAGAGCTATCAGGACGACAATCGCGAAACGCATGCCTTTCCTCCCTCCGTCAGTCCAGACAGCCGGGCACGCCGCCCGGCATCGGTGAATTCCAGCCTGACTTGCAAATCCGGCGGGGGCAAAACCCCCTTGGCCTTTTCCGGCCACTCGACCAGGCAAACGCTGGCGTCATTGAAGTATTCTCGAAATCCTGCGTCTTCCCACTCATCCGAATCCGCAATCCGATACAAATCAAAGTGATATAGATTAAATCGCGAAAGCGCATAAAGTTCAACCAAAGTATAGGTCGGACTTTTCACCCTGCCCGGAAAACCCAGTCCCCGTAACAGCCCCCGAGCCAGGGTAGTCTTGCCGGCCCCCAGATCCCCCTCCAACCACACGCACAGCCCCGGAGCCAGGGCCTGGCCCAGGCGCGCGCCCAAAGCCAGGGTGGCACTCTCGCCGTCCAGATCCAAGGTCAGGCTATCATCGCCCCCATGCCTCACTATCCCACTCCCGAACAATTGCAGGCCATGAAGCCCGTCCTGCGACAGTGGGCTACCGAGTTGGGTTTCGCCGACCTGGCTTTTGTCTCGGCAGAACTGGAGGGGGCTGAACAAAGGCTCATGGAATGGCTGGGGGGGGACTATCACGGCAACATGGATTATATGGCGCGGCACGGCGCAACCCGCGCCCGTCCCCGGGAACTGGTCCCGGGCACCTGCTCGATCCTGACTGCCCGCCTTGACTACCTGCCAGGTGGTGATGATGCCTGGTCCACCTTGGGCCAACCCGAACAGGCCTATCTGGCCCGCTATGCCCTGGGCCGGGACTACCACAAAATGGTGCGCACCCGCCTGCAAAGTCTGGCCAAGCGCATGGCGGAACAACTTGGGCCGTTCCAGTTTCGAGCCTTTTCCGACAGCGCACCGGTGATGGAGGTGGAAATCGCCCGCCGCACCCGCCTGGGCTGGGAGGGCAAGCACACCCTGCTGCTCACCCGCCAGGGTTCCTGGTTCTTCCTGGGGGAACTGTTCACCAACCTCCCCTTTCCCTCCGACCCGGCTCATCCCGAACACTGTGGAAGTTGCCAGGCATGCATCGAAATCTGTCCCACCCGGGCCATCCTGGCGCCCCATGTGCTGGACGCCCGCCGCTGCATCTCCTACCTGACCATCGAGCTTGACGGCCCCATTCCGGTGGAATTGCGCCCTCTCCTGGGCAACCGCATCTATGGCTGCGACGACTGCCAGTTGGCCTGTCCCTGGAACCGCCTTGCAAAACACGCCCCCCTGCCAGACTTCCTGCCGCGGCATGGCCTGGACCAGGCCACCTTGCTGACATTGTTCGCCTGGGATGAGGCCACTTTCATGGCACGCATGGAGGGCTCCCCCATTCGCCGCATCGGTCACGCCCGCTGGCTGCGCAACCTGGCGGTGGCGTTGGGCAATGCGCCTCGAAGCCAGGACACCATCGAAGCACTGGAAGCGAGGGCAGATCATCCCTCGGCCCTGGTGCGGGAACATTTACAATGGGCGCTAGACCGCCAACATCGTCACCAGCCACCCGAACATGAAGTTTGAACTGGACCCCAGCAGCCCCATAGGTGTTTTTGATTCCGGCGTGGGAGGTTTGACGGTTGTCCGGGCCCTCATGGAACGCCTGCCTTTCGAGTCCATCTATTACTTCGGCGACACGGCCCGGGTGCCCTACGGCATCAAGTCGGTGCAGACCATCGCCCACTACACCACCCAGATCACCGAATTCCTGCTGGAAAAGCAGGTGAAACTGCTGATCATTGCCTGCAACACCATGGCGGCCGTCTCCGCCCAGGTGGTGCGGGATCTCTCCCCCGCTCCGGTGCTGGACGTCATTGAGGCTGGCGCCCTGGCCGCCCTGGCCGCCAGCAGCACCAACCGTATCGGCGTCATCGGCACTCCCACCACCATCAACAGCAACGCCTACGCCCAGGCCATCCATGCCATCGAGCCCCAGGCCCGGCTTACGTCCCAGGCCTGTGCCCTGTTCGTACCCCTGGTGGAGGAAGGCTGGCTGGAACACCCCGTTACCCGCATGACCGCCCAGGAATACCTGCGGCCGGTCATGGCGGAAAAGGTGGACACCCTGGTGCTGGGATGTACCCACTACCCCCTTCTCAAACCCCTGCTTCAGGACGTGGTGGGCCCGCAGGTCACCCTGGTGGATTCCGCAAATGCAATGGCAGAGCGGGCAGCTGCCCTCCTGACCGACATGAACCTGCACAACACCAGGCGCACGGCCCCAGAATACCGCTTCTGGGTTACCGACGTGCCCCTACGCTTCCAGTCCATAGGCGAGCGTTTCCTGGGGCGCACCCTTAGCAATGTCCACGTCGCCGCATTATGAAAGCGGAATTTCTCCACTCATGCCGGGATGTCTTTGATATTTGTCATCCATCCCCGACCTCATGCGTTTGTAGTATCAGAAAAAGTCAATTCCCTTAACGAAAGGAACACCATGAAACTGCTGACCACCTTGGTAATTACTTCCTCCCTGCTGCTGACTGGCACCGCAATGGCTGACGCAACCCTTGCCACCAAGAACAAATGCAACACCTGCCATGCTCTGGACAAGAAGATGATGGGTCCCAGCTGGAAGGCAGTAGCCGCCAAGAACAAGGGCCAGAAAGACGCCGAGGCCGCTGTCGCCAAGGCCATCACTTCCGGCAGCAAGGGCAAGTACGGCAAGATCCCCATGCCGCCCCAGCCGAAGGCCCAGGCTGATGCAGCTGCCCTGGCCAAGTGGATTCTTGCCCAGTAAGAGACTGTTCGGAAAATGGATGAACGCGGACTTCGAGTCCGCGTTTTTTTGTATCCTGGCGGAGCGGTGTCTTCCTAACTATCCCATATAAGCCGCACCGCTACTGCACTTCCTGCAACTCACCACACGCAATTACCACGATTATTACCACGCTTTGCAGCTCAATACCCTGCGCCTATTCTTAGGCTAGATTCCCAGTCAGTGGGGCACACACACCAAACGCCACCCCCTGGGGGGCCTTTGCGGCAGGTGGGGGGTGATTTTTCGGGGCCTTTAGGCGTAGTGCTTCTGTCTGTGGATTTTGGCTTGATTGGTCCGATAACAGGGGAGGGGTGGTTTTTCATGTTGCAAGAGCTTCCAGTGCTTGCGATGACTGCATGGCTTTCGGAGCTATCAGCCCAAAGCATGCGGGAGGACCCTTTCCCTCTACACCAGCTTCTCCAAGACTCGCTTTACTACCCCTCCTGCGGCTTCGACGGTGACCCGGTGAAATACCTCGGGGGGAACATTCTGAGCTTCATCTATGTGGACTATGGCCGCACACGGGATGAGGAGGAATACGCGCTCGGCTATCCAGGGTTTCGAGGGTATGACCTGCTGGCATCACGTAGCGTCACGGAGCAGGAGTTAACCCCGAATGGATGGCACCCCATACCACCCACTTATGACGATGGGGACCCTCTTCGTTTTCGGCAGTGGGTACAACGTCCGTTCTGTACGTGGTCAATCTTCCAACGCAGAGAGGACATTCCGCCTGAGCATGGCCCATCTCGGTTCAGCCTGCTGTATTTGGGTGCTGATGGCGTTGCAGCCTTTCAGGCGCTCTATCTTGCTAACCATGCAGCCCCAAGGGCGATTGCAATCATTCAACCGGGGCATGCATTCGGGGGAAACTGGACGGATTACACAAATCCAAACCTGATACTTCATAGGTCAGTAATTGGTAATTCTGCAGGGCAACCCGAGGTTCTGTTGTATGGGGGTTATGGCGAAAAATATTATTATAAGGATCCATGCTGGCCTAAGTACAACAAATATATCAACCGATTGGACAAAAGTGGCCACGGCAGCATAGGTGTTTGGCGATATATTTCTCAATGCAGTCATTGAGTTTATATGAAACGCTATCTGGATAAACTAATAATCCTCACTTTGGCCACTTTGTTGCCATGTGTAGCTTACGCTTTGTCAGGCCCAGAGGTTTTTTCGAAGGTAGAAAAATCAGTATTTATTGTCATTGGCTTGGACAGAAACAAACGTCCGGTTACTCAAGGCAGCGGAGTGCTGCTACCGAAAAATAAAATAGGAACCAACTGCCACGTACTAGCAGACGCAGATATCCATTATCTTTTAGTTAAGCAAAATGACAATTCGTACCATGCAATTTTGTATTCTGGAGATACTGAGAAAGACATCTGTCTTTTGGAGGCAAAGGGTTTGCATGGAACAGGCGCGCCCATCAGAGAATCAAAGAAACTAAAACGCGGCGAGGATGTATATGCCATCGGCGCTCCAGAGGGTCTTGAGCTAACAATAAGCAAGGGCATTTTTGCTGGGCATAGGCGTGGCTATCTACAACATTCAGCACAAATTTCACATGGCTCAAGCGGCGGAGGTTTGTTCGATAGTAATGGTAGGTTAGTTGGTTTCACAACTTTTACCCTCACAAAAGGACAAGACCTTAATTTTGCCATCCCAGTCGAATGGACTAATGGCGTAAAAAACCCCGGCCTAAAGCCATTGCCAACTAAATTACCCCCACCAGAAAACGATGACTCAGGCTCGCATCAAGGAGGCAGTGTTGCAGGTAGTTCATTTGTTGAGCCAGATCGCCCCCTTGGTACAGAAAACCTACCAAGCGACAGATTAATTTTCTTTGATGGCAACGAGGATGTAACTCCACCTAAAATGTACCAGAAATTAATAGAGAGACATGCGATTTACATGACGCATAACATTGCAGCAAGAATGAATTTGCAAGGTCACACTTCATTCCAAGGTAGCCGCGAGTGGAATCTGGCAATAGGCCAATTAAGAGCAGACAATGTTATGCGTGAATTTATCAGGCTTGGAATAAGCCCAAATAGAATACAAGCTATTTCCTTAGGCGAGGAGAAGGCAATCTTTCCAACCGCCTCTTCATCAGTGTTCATGCCACCCAACCGGGTTGAAATTCTTTACCAAGGCGAATGACGCGCACATTCATAATCAATCACTATGAACAGCACACCCTACCCTTCACGAATAGTTTTTGAGGCCATAGGACTTCTCCACAAGCTCGGCCACGGTAGGCTGAAGATTTACAGCTATCTGAAAGAAGGGCTCCCTTCCAGGCGTTTTTTGTTGTTCGCCGCCGATAGACTTCCGAGATTCATGAATGATGCAAAGAGATACCCTAACATCTTTGGGGTCATCGGGGGTGGGTCGCCCATCATGCAAGGTGACACTCCTGAGGAAGCGGCCCAGGACTTCATCGCTCGGCATACCGATTTTTTGGAGCAAGCCAGGGGAGAGGACCCCGTGTACGTTCAGTGGTATGCAGAAATGCTCCAACTCACTGCGCCGGATGGATTGCTGGAGATGGAAAGCAGCAATAGGGCCGAGATTCATGGACATGGAATTCAGACCCTAACGCCACCAATTTACCCCGCACAATGGTAGGCAAGAGCAAACAATACTTTGCATTTGTTTGGGAATATGAATAGTTTTTTGCCTTAGCCGGGCAGCACCTTTTTTGCCGCACGCCTGATTCGCTCCAATTCGCAGATTAGCGCATCAATAAATGCATCCACCTCCGACCATGTGCATAGATACGGGCTGATTGAATGCTGATTAGACTTGCCAACATGCCATAGCTTCAGCGCCACCTCTATGAACGGGCTGAATGGGTACTTTCCTTGGCTAGGTTTGTTAACGATCATGTCGAAAATCATTTGAACCTCCTTCTCTTGGGTTTGGTGATGGTTGAATATGCTTCGAATCGGCGTCTGACTGCCGCTTTCAGCTCTTCGGTTGCGATGGCTTGAAATCTCTCTCTGAATTCGGGGGAGTTCACGATTCGAGAGACCCAGCTTCGGGAGTAGCCCATCGCTTCGGCACATTCCCGCAATGGGGCGGAGGGGTGCTCGAGTAGCCATGCGAGGATGCCTAGGTGACGCCGGTTGAAACGGGGGTGGGGCCTTTCTGGATTAGTCGTCATGGCTGCATTCCTCGTCGGGTGCGCAGGACATGGACATGTCCGGACATTGTCCAGGCGCTACCTCATTGGGCGGACAGGACAAGACACACTCCTTCAGGAGTGTCTTGTCTGTCCCCAGGGTGTCCGTGTGGTGTTCCGAATCCCCATCATTTGTTCGGGGGAGGAAGATGAGCCCTTCTTGTTCCAGACATTGGCCCGTGTCGATTAGGGCCTTGATGGCCCGGTTTAAGCCCTTCCCGGCGCTGTCCTCTCGTGCGCCTTCCTTGCGGGCTTGTTCGGTGGATGCCAGCCTTAGGCTTTCCCGGTCTAGCCGTCCGCCCCGTTCCCTGAGTAGGGCTAGGACAAGCTTTTCATACTTGCCACGAGGAGCGGCGTGCTGTGGTGGGGAGCTAGCCTTTGGCCCTGTGGGGAGATATTCCGGCACCAGGGATGTAATCGGTTCCCCATCTTCGTCCAAGCCGATCTCGACCGAATGCAGTTGAAAGCTGATGGGCCTAGCTGTCTCCCCATCCTTCATCTTTTTCGTGGTCATGGTGACCAGCAGGTTTGTGCTGGCCTGCTGGTAGGCATAATCGGTGTTCGCCAGCATGGCAGTACTGCCACGGGGGCGGCCTTTATCTGTGTAAGGCGTATGGTGCACGATCAGTACCGTGCAACCGGGAAAGCATGTGCGGATACGCTGAATTTCACGGAGGAAGCCCGCGACTTGGGCGGAGTCGTTTTCGTCCCCCTCGTAGTTCTGGCTGAGGGTATCAATGATGATGAGGCGGGGTGGAAATGCCGTCCCACTGACAGCCCCCTGGATGGCCTGACTGACTTGCTCCGCCTGATCCCTTAGGTTCAAGGATATGGGGGTGGGGCAGACATAGAAGGCGTCTTGCTCTGGCGGCAATTCATGGTAGCGGTACCATGCCTTAACCCGCCTCTGAATGCCTGCCCCGCCTTCCCCCGCGATGTAGAAGACGGGGCCTTGCATGGTTTTCCGGTTGCACCAATCAAGGCCGTTGGCCACATGCAAAGCCATGTCCAGGGCTATGAAGCTCTTGCCGGTGCCGCTATCCCCATATAGGAACCCGGTGGCATCTGCAGGTATCAAGCCCTTGACCAGCCACTTAGTCTCGGCCATACATTGGGCAAGTTCCTTGTAGGTCATGAATAGCGAAGAGGGGAGCCGGTCAGACATGGTCTCGGGCTTGGCTTGCACTTGCTGCCCGCTTGCCTGCCCGGATGCAGTCCTCGACCCAGTGATCGACTTCTTCAGCCAGCCAGCCCACTGCCCGCTTGCCAAGGGGGTAGGGCTTGGGGAACGTACCTTCGGAAATCTGAAGGTAGATGGTGCTACGGGAAAGCCCGGTGCGGGCTTTGACGGCGGGAAGCCGTAGGATGGTGGTTGCCATGTTTGTATGCCCTTACAGCACATGGGCGTTTGTTGAACATGGCTGGCATCCTATCGGCCACCGTCTCGCTTGCCGTGGGGGGTAAATCCACCCGATTAATCCCCCTCCCCTTCATCAGCCTCCCATAAGCTGATCGGGCAATCTGGTTCGTTTAGAACCGCAATGAAATACTTTTTGCAAATCCTGCGCATTTCCCGGGTGTCTACATAGCCCAGGCGATCGCATATCTCTTTCCATGATTTTTGTTCGTTGATCCGCATAGGTAACGCTCGCCTAGCCCAATCCATCTCTTTGCCATCAGGCAATGAGGGCCTACCAGGCCCATCTTGAACCAGGCCAAAAGCATGCTCCAGACTGCTGTGGTCTTTGTTCAGGTATTCGTGGATAGCCACAGCCCCAAACTTCAATTTCCATGACGCCCGGGGATAATGTTTAAGGTGGTCCGCTATGGCCCGTAAGACCGCCAGAGACTCCTCTTTGTCTGTTGGCCGCTTGGCGTTCACTAGGTCACCTTTGGTTGGCTTCATGTGTGTCCTCAAGCTTGTCAGGGGAGGACTCCTTGCTCGGCTGCGATACCCCAAAGCGACCTAGAAGCAGCCGACCGCGACTGTTTGTCATTTCGTCTATCAGGTTGGCCCAGTGCTGCATCATCTCCCGGCGTTCAGGCAGGTACTCTGCGCGGTTATAAGCGCCCCGGACTTCGTTCCGCTCGCAGTGGGCTAGCTGGCGCTCGATTACGTCATGCCGAAAGCCCATTTCATTGAGGGCAGTACTGGCCACGGCGCGGAATCCATGCCCGGTCATCTTGCCTTTGTAGCCCAGCCGATAGAGGGCAAAGAGCATGGTGTTGTTGCTGATGGGTTTGTCTCGGTTGCGGCCTGGGAATACAAAGCGGCTACCGCCCCCAATTTCTTTCAGTTCTTTGAGGATGTCGATGGCTTGGCGGGCCAGGGGGACCACATGCTCAGTCTTCATTTTCATGCGCTGTGCGGGCACGATCCAGACTGCTGCGTCTAGGTCGAATTCCTCCCACAAAGCGCCTATGAGTTCATTGGTCCGGGTAAAGGTAAGGGCCAGGAGTTGCAGGGCTAGACGGGTTTGCCTATCGCCGGTTTCTTCGTAGGACGCAATGGCCCGCAGGAGGTCCGGAAGCTCCTCAGTCTTCACGGCTGCTTGGTGTTGCTTCTTGTGGGGAGTGAGCGCCCCCCTGAGGTCGCCGGTCAAATCACGCTTGCATCGGCCAGTGGCCACTCCATAGCGGAATACCTGTCCACAAACCTGTAGCACACGGTGGGCGAGATCATACGCCCCCCGGTCTTCGATCTTACGAACTGTGGCCAGCAGTTCAGGGGCGTCAATTTCTGCAATTGGCCTTCGGCCAATGCTCGGAAAGATGTTGCCCTCCAACCGTCGAAGCACATCCCTAGCATGCGTAGGTACCCAGGTGTGCACTTGTTTGTCATACCACTCCCGCGCTACCGCCTCAAAAGAATTGGCAATAGAGAGTTGGCGCTTGAGCTTTGCTGCGCGGCGCTCTGCCGATGGGTCTAGGTCTGCATCTAGCCGCTCACGCTCGGCATTACGCCGGATTCGGGCCTCTTTAAGGCTGATATCTGGGTAGACACCCAGCGAGAGGGACTTCTCTTTGCCTCCCAGCCAGTACCGGAGCCGCCAATACTTGCGGCCATCGTCATAGACCCAGAGATAAAGACCATCGCCGTCATGCAGTTTCCGGAGCTTGCGGCCCTGGCTAGTGGCATTCCGGCATTCAACGTCTTTCAGGATATCCTTAGCCATCGTGGTAACTCCTATGCCGTGGTAAGTCGGTACCACGGTTTGTTACCACGTTTATAGCACGGATTCCATTGGACGTTACCACGCAATACAGGACACATCCTTGCCGTTGTGTCCCGTATTAGCTAGGGTTACAGGACACAAACGGTTTTATTAGGATGTGAATCTGGCGGAAGCGGTGAGATTCGAACTCACGGTAGGTTTCCCTACGCCGGTTTTCAAGACCGGTGCCTTAAACCACTCGGCCACGCTTCCTTCAATCAGTAGTTACCTCAGCACGCCGGTTTTGACTCCGGCCACCGCTGACGCTGCTTAACTTGACAAGCCATGTCAGCCTACGCCGCAAGACGCCTGGACTACCAGGTTTCTTGTCAAGACCGGTGCCTTATACCGCCGCTCAGCCACGCTTCCAAACTGGTGCCGACAGTCTGACTCGAACAGACGACCTACCGCTTACAAGTCTGACTGAGCCGACTTGCACCGGCTAGCACCAAGCTTAATACTCTTTAATAAAACAATATGTTACGTGAAAACTTGGCTTAATGCAGTAACATGAAAAACACCCCGATTTCACCAATTTTGTGACCCCGGCGTGACCCCAGCGTGACCCCGGCCGAACCCACCAGGAGACAACTCATGGCCAACAAAATCAATTTTACCAAGGTAGCCTTGGACGCGATTGTATTACCTGCCCCAGGGCAGCGCGCGACCTTATACGACGCCAAGATCACCGGCCTGCAGCTGAGGGTTACCAGTCAGGGGATCAAGACGTTCTGCGTGCGTCGTCGAACCAAAGGGGGCGATGTGGAGCGCATCACCCTGGGCCGCTATCCCGACATGAGCATCGAGCAGGCCCGCAAGCTGTCTTCCAGGGTCAATGCCGAGATTGAGGAAGGCGCGAATCCGGCGGCCGTCAAACGTGCCCACAAGGCCGAGCCCACGTTGAACGACCTGTTCGAGATGTACATGAAAGCCCATGGCGAGCTGATGAAACGGCCGGAAAAGATGCGCGACCTGTTCCGTCTCTACCTGGCTCCGCTCGCGGACAAGAAGGCTTCCCAGATCACCTATCCCATGGTGGATCGCTGGCACAAGGAATTGCCGGCAGTGATCAACCGACGCCGAGATCAAGAGCGCCAGCGCATCAAGGAAGTGCTGGCCCAGAAGGGGCGCGTAGGGCGTGGCGTGAAATCCACTCCAGTAGCTGGTACGCGCACTGCCAACACCGCCCTCGCTCTCCTCCATGCGATCTACGAGAAAGCGCGCAACAAGCGCTGGTGGACGGGTGAGAATCCGGCACATGGTGTCGACCGGTTCAAGGAAACCAGCCGGGATCGTTTCCTCCAAGCGGACGAGCTGCCGCGCTTCTTCCAAGCCTTGCGTGATGAGCCGAACGAGACCATCCGGGACTACTTCCTGATCGCCCTGCTGACCGGGGCCAGACGCTCCAACACACTGGCCATGCGCTGGGACGAAATCAGCTTCGAACGGAGTGAATGGCGCATCCCGGTGACCAAGAACGGTACCCCCCAGGTCGTCACCCTCACCTCCGAAGCACTGGCCATCCTTGAAGCCCGCAAGAACAACGGCAGCGAATGGGTCTTCCCCGCCGGCGGCCGGACCGGCCATCTCATGGAACCGAAAATGGGCTGGGACCGCATTCTCCAGCGCGCGGGGATACAGGACCTGCACATCCACGACCTGCGCCGTACCCTAGGCAGTTGGCAGGCCAGGACAGGTGCGTCGCTGGCTATCATCGGCAAGAGCCTTAACCACAAGAGTATCCAGTCCACGGCCATCTATGCCAGGCTGGATCTCGATCCGGTGCGCGAGTCAGTGGAGCGAGCCACTACAGCTATGCTCACTGCTGCGGGCTTCAAGGCCTTATGAAGAGCTGAGCACAAATCAGGGT
This sequence comes from Thiobacillus sp., assembly GCA_024235835.1. NCBI lineage: Bacteria > Pseudomonadati > Pseudomonadota > Betaproteobacteria > Nitrosomonadales > Thiobacillaceae > Thiobacillus > Thiobacillus sp. The sequence goes on from JACKLQ010000004.1 coordinate 172,683, forward strand.
TAAAAACAACATTTCCTGGACAGTCTAAGCTGATGGATATAGAGCAACCCTGAATGGAATGATCCGCGATTGCTGCTTCGTCCTGCCTAGGATGTATGCCTGCAACTCGGCCTTTGCAGATGTTAGCGCTGGCTTGGCCGAACAGCCGGAGTTAGTCAGATTGCTGATGTTGCCAGATTGAATGGCATGAAGGTCCACTTTTTTACCACCTGCGCTGCTGGACTCGATTCGGCAGCGCAGCCCCGTCCGCACGAAAAATCGTCACTAGATCATGATTATTAACAATAAATTGGTTTCGATCTCCGGTGTGATATCCGCTGCGCCAAGGTAACCCCACTCTTTTCCGGGCGCAAAATAATCGGTAGGCTCACGGCCTGGCGGAGCCGACCAGTCGCTAACTCCGGTGACTGGACAAACCTCCATCGGGAGCCCCATGCGCGGTCTGTTGTTCTCTGAATCCTATCGACCAATATTCTCAGGGCATGAAACTTTCGCCTTGCGTCAGCTCTGGCTTAAGAAGGCAGTTGACCTCGCGGTGGGTGCCACGCTGCAGACTACCGACTACGACAGAAAGTCGAAGTCTCGCGTCAAGAACGTCTTCAGCGAGGAGTTTTCGATCGTCGCACTTGGCGTCGGAAAGAACATGGTTGCATCCATGCGGCATTGGGCGGCGGCCTGCGATGTCTTGAATGAGGTAGACGGCATTCCGGCCCCCACGAACTTCGGATCCTCAATCTTCGGTTCCGAAGGTATCGATCCCTACAGCGAGCACCCGACCACCTTGTGGCTGGTTCACTGGAAATTGGCCGGCGGATGGGCTTTGCGCCCAAACCGGACGCATCGCAGCACGACATGGTTCTGGGTATTCAACTACATTCACGAACAGAGTTTCTCCTCGCAAGATTTACTCAGATCGCTCGGCGAGTACGCAGAGGAACGTAGTGGCCGCCTATCGCCTGCGACGCTGAAGCGCGATGTGGAAGTCTGCTTGCGAAGCTATATCGACCGATCCGAGACAGGCACCGTCGATGACTTTGCGGACTCGATGCTTGGCGAACTCGGGCTTCTGACCGTTCAGGCGCGAGACGAGTACGCGCTGCGTCGCGGCCCCAAGGCCACTTTGTCTACCGGGGCCTTCCTCTATGCCCTCATTGAGTTCTGGCAGGCGTTTGCTCCAACGACAAGCACTCTCTCCTTCGAGACTATCGCCTATGAGATCGGTTCGCCGGGGCGCGTCTTTAAGCTCGATGAAGACTCGGTCGCAGCGCATCTGATCAATCTCGAGGCCTTCACACGGTCAAAGTATCAGTGGTCAGACTCCGCCGGACTGAGACAGGTCATCTGCAAGAAGCCGATTGATTTGCAGGAGGCTCTGGAGTTGGCCTATGCCTAAGCAGAAGTCCGCGACTCTCAGGGCCACCAGAGACAGAACGTCCACCGTTGCTCGTGCCTCAAAGGCAACACCGGTTGACAAGGCCGACTTGCCTGTGCCAATGCTCAGTGACGTCGTCAGGCTGACCCGACAGTTTCAACGTGCGGTGCGGTTAGATACCGACTTCGGCACGGCAGAAGCTCTGCTGGGGTACATCTGCCAGGGAACGGCTCGCAATGTCCTCGGCGCGACGGCTCGCCACATCGTCCATTCGACACAGCGCGCGTTCACCTGGACTGGCCCTTTTGGCGGGGGCAAGAGTTCACTTGCGGTTGCTCTGTGTAGCCTCGTTGCACCCAACAAAACGGTACGGCAGGCTGCGTTCGAGGTGCTCTCTCTGACGCCGAATGACGGGTCGGACGTTTCCATTGCGTTCTCCGCGACCAAGGACGGCTGGCTAATCCTGCCGGTTGTCGGCTTCCGCGGCGGCGTGGTCGATGCCATCTCCGAGTGTCTCGACGACCGTGCCAGCACATCGATCGTTAGGAGAACCAAGTCCGGGTCCCGGCAGCGGACTGCGCTCCTGCTCAAGACGCTTGCGGAGCTCGCGGAGGGGCAATCAGGCAACGGCATCCTGCTGGTCATCGACGAGCTCGGCAAGTTCCTGGAGGCTGCGGCCATCGAAGGTGACGACATTTACTTCTATCAGGAGCTCGCCGACCTGGCCGGGCGATGCATCGGGAAGCTGGTTGTTGTCGGCATCCTCCATCAGTCCTTCGAGCAGTACGCGCATCGCCTCGGCACGGAACTGCGCGACGAGTGGCGGAAAGTACAGGGCCGCTACATCGACATACCATTGGTCGCCGCCTCCGACGAGGTCGTGGAACTGACCGGTCGGGCTATCGAGTCCGCGCATCCTCATGCTGATTCACTGACAATCTCTAAACAGGTCGCGCAGTCAATCCGGCACCGTAGGCCCGGCCTCAACGCAAGCTTTGCCGAGCGACTGGATCGGTGCTGGCCTCTTCATCCGGTCACAGCGGCGCTTCTGGGTCCCGTTTCCAAACGCCGTTTCGGCCAGAACGAGCGAAGTACTTTCGGGTTCCTGTCGTCGGCTGAGGCCCTAAGTTTCAGAGAGTTCCTGCAGGCGACACCCGCCTCCTCAACACGCCTGTATACGCCGGCGGCGTACTGGGACTACCTGCAGACGAACTTAGAGCCGAGCATCCTCGCCTCTCCAGATAGCCACCGCTGGTCTCAGAGCGTAGAAGCCGTCGAGCGCACGGAGCAGCGTGAAAAGGACCACGACCTTCACGTGCAGTTGGTGAAGACCATCGCGCTCATCGATCTGTTCCGCAATGGTTCCGGCTTGGTGGCTGATGAGGCGGTGCTGGGTGCATGCGTGACGGACGCCAACGGCGCACTGCTCCCGGCCGCGCAGGTCAGTGCACTGCTGCAGGATCTGCGTCGTTGGGCGGTCGTGACCTTCAAGCGACACCTGGGTTCGTGGGCCATCTCGGAAGGCAGCGATTTCGATATTGATGCGGCCTTGACGCAGGCGCTAAGCTCCATCGACGAACCGGATCTAGCTCAGCTAGGCAAGCTGGTGCGCCTGCAACCAGTACTTGCGAAGCGTCACTACTGCGAGACAGGAACTCTGCGGTGGATGTTGCCCTTCATGATCCACGCCAATCGTTTCCTGGACGGCGTGGCACAGGCGCATGCCGTGTGCGGAGAGCCTGGCCGCAGCCGGGGACAAAGCAGTGCCTTTGGCGCATTCCTGGTGGTTCTGCCCGCCCGGGGTCAAACGCTGCGCCAAGCAGCGAATGCGGTCCGCAAGAGCATGTGGCGACCGGAGAAGGCTCGTCCCATCCTTGTCGGCGTTCCGCGGAACGGCGAGACCATTCGAGAACTCGGCCGCGAACTCATGGCGTACGACCATATCCGTCGCTCGCGATCGGAGCTCGAGAACGACGCAGTAGCGAGGCGCGAACTCGACGCGCGCACGGCAGACGTCAAGTTGCGGCTGGAAGAAGAGCTGCGTGATGCTCTACTGAACATCCAATGGATCGACCTATCTCCGTACAGTGAGGATTCAAAAAAGAGCACAGAGGCGAACTTGGGTACCCTGTCTCAGCTGGCGTCCAAATTTGCGGACGAGGTGTTCGATAGCACGCCGCATGTGTTCAGCGAGCTAATCAATCGCGACGCCCCTTCCTCGAACAGCATCAAGGCGCGCAAGGATCTTCTTTACGCCATGCTGCGTCATGGCGACAAGGACAGGCTCGGGCTGAAGGGTTACCCTGCGGAGGCGGGCCTCTACTACAACCTGCTACGTGCTAGCGGACTGCATCGTGAGGTCGCCGATTCCAGTTTGTCCGATGGATCGAAGCGATGGACCTTTGCGGCACCTGCTTCCAACCCGAAGGATGCGACACGCGCATCTACTTTCCTGCCCTTGTGGAATGCGGCGACAGACCTCGTTCTGAATGGCTCCAGGTTTGTGCCGGTGTCTGAACTGTATCAGCTGTGGCAGGCTCCGCCGTATGGTGTGCGGGCAGGCATTCTGCCGGTACTGTGGCTCGCCTTCGCATTAGCAAATCAGCAGCATCTCGCGCTATATAAGGATGGCATTTTTGTTCCCCAACTGCGAGAGGTTGATGTCGACGAGGCGATCCAGGATCCCAGTCGGTTCTCGCTACGCCACGTCCAGATGGATAAGAACAAGGGGGCTATTCTCAAGGGGGTTGCCGACCACCTGCGGCTACTCGGACACGGCGATACGTCGGAGACTTTGGAAGCGGCGCGTGGCCTGGTCTCTCTCGTCTTCGATTTGCCGCTTTGGACTCGCCGAACCCAGCTCCTGCAACCGCAGACTCTTGCCGTCAGAGATACGCTGGCGCATGCAAGCGATCCATACAAGGTGCTATTTGTGGATCTGCCAATTCTCTTCAAAGGAATGTCTCTGCCCGAGTATTTGGAAGGGCTCGGGGTGGCGCTTCAGGAGATGCAGTCTGCGTATGGGGCTACTTTACAAAGGGTAATGGAGCGTACCCTAGAGGCGCTTGATGCCTCTGATGCCACAGAAGCTGACTATGAGGCTCTCAGAGTGCGGGCAAGGAACGTCAAAGGCATCTCCGGTGACCTACGTCTCGAAGCCTTTGCCACACGGCTTTCGACCCTGAGCACTGACCTCGAGTCGATCGAGGGCCTTCTAAGCCTTGCAGTGAATAAACCACCGCGCGAGTGGACCGATCTGGAAATTGACGCCGCGATCATTCAGCTCGCGCAGCTAGCACTGCAGTTCAGGCGCGTCGAGGTTGTGAGTGGGGTTCAATCGCGTCTGCCCACGCGAAGCGCGTTTGCTGTTGTGTTCGGGACCGGCCACGAGGGAAAGACAGTCTCGGAGACCTTTGACGTATCCCCTGCGGAGGACGACCGGATTCAGCAACTGGTCGACGTGATGCTACGACAATTCAAGGATATCAAACGGGAGGTGCTCCTCGCGGCGTTGGCTCAAACGGGCGCGAAGCTCGTGGAACATGCAAACTGGAAATCAAGAAACTAGATAATGGATGCCATGTTGCCAGTGGACTCCGAGCGCGCATCGACCAGCCAGTCCTCTGGCACATTGCATCGGCACGTGCTTGGACTGTCTGGTGGTAAGGACAGTGCTGCGCTTGCCGTGTACATGCGCCTGCATCATCCAGAACTCGACCTCGAGTACTTCTTCACTGACACGGGCAAGGAGCTCCCAGAGGTCTACGAGTTTCTGGGCCGCCTGGAGGGGTTCCTGGGCAAGACAATTAAGCGGCTGAACCCTGATCGCACATTCGATTTCTGGCTTCGCGAGTACGGTCACTACCTGCCGTCGGCGAAGACGCGGTGGTGCACCAGACAGTTGAAGCTACTGCCCTTCAAGCAGTGGGTGCGCCCGGCGTTGGCAGCAGGCCACAAGATCACGAGCTATGTCGCCATCAGAGCGGACGAGGACCACCGGCAGGGGTTCGCGCCGACACAGGATGGCCTGAAGATCGTCTACCCGTTCCGCGAGGCGCGAATCGACAAGCAGGGCGTCCTGGAATTGCTCTCCTCCTCTGGGCTTGGATTACCGAAGTACTACGAGTGGCGATCACGCAGTGGGTGCACCTTTTGTTTCTTTCAGCAGAAGATCGAGTGGGTCAATCTTCGCCGCACACACCCCGAGGCCTTCGAGGAAGCCAAGCGCTACGAGAAGAGCGCGCTGGAGCATGGATCTCCTTTCACGTGGTCGTACGGCGAGTCACTATCGGATCTCGAGCGTCCGGAACGCATTGCACAGATTGAGGGAGACTTTGCCGCGCGTCGACTTCGAGAACAGAGTCGGAAGCCCGTGAATCCGTTGCGCCCGATCCGATTTGCGGAACCAACTGACATAGATGACCTGTTCAATGAGGACGAGGGAGGCGGAGCGTGCCTTGTTTGCCATAAGTAGGCACAGGTCGAAGCCAGCCTAGAAGGAGAAGAAGAGTGGCAGGAGGATTTCGAATCGCAGCGCGCGCGCTGCGCCAGATGGGCGCGGAACTCATTACGTCTGATGACGTGGCCTTGAATGAACTGATCAAGAACGCATTCGACGCTAGGTCGCCGCGGGTCAAAGTCGAGATTCAGTCGTTCGCGGATCTGGACGCACTAGCGCTGCTGGAAGAGCAGATTCGAGACAAGAAGGTGACGCGGCAGGAGGCAATCGAAAGGGTCGAAAGGGCTATTGCTCCAGATCTGCCGGCCGCAAAGCGATCAGAATTGATAGAGCGGTTTCACACTTTTCTTGAACATCGCGCTGAATTAGCGGACAACCTCCGCAAGTTTCGAGCAGAGCAATCTCTGAAGGTGTCAGACGAAGGCATTGGAATGAGTTCTGGTGACCTGTTCGACCGCTTTCTCGTCATTGGCACTCCGGGGAAACTGCTCGCGAAACGCGCTGCAGGTCCAAACGAATTACCAATCCTAGGAGAGAAGGGGATTGGTCGCCTCTCGATGATGCGGCTGGGAAATGTTGCCACCGTCCGGTCGACGCAGAAAGGTAATGACCGCTGGAACACCATTCACTTCCAGTGGGACCTCTTTGATGATCCAAGACTTTTCCTCGACAACATCGAAATCAAAGTAGAGGATGCCGGCGCCGCCGAAGTCTCCCGGCAAGGAACTGAAATCGAAATCAAAGAGCTTTCCGGAAACTGGACACAAGAAAAGGTACAACTGTTCATACAGCGGTATATGCGGAGGTTGCAGAACCCGTTCTCCAGGAGTGCCCTTCCATATCCCGTTGACATCGTTCTCAACGGGAAACGTCAGGCGATCGCTGCGTTGCCAGCTTGGCTGGAGGGTACTGCGCAGTTCAAAGCAGAGATTATTTTTGATCCGAATGGAATTGACAGCACCAAGCAAATCCTGAGGAGAAGTCTTCAGTGGCGAAACTCAACGTCGCCAGAGACCAGATCTTGGGACATGAACGATTTGACACAGCAGTTGGGATTGCCGGCAGAGACCTTCGTTCGACTTGGTCGATTCACTGCCACCTGCTTGTGGTTCAACCGGCAAATGTTGTCCGGAACTGTTGAGAAGTCGCTAACCGAGATCAGAGCAGAGTTGGACCAGTGGTGCGGTGGCTTTGCGCTCTACAGGGACAATTTCCGCGTGGGTAAGACGGGGGGAATGGAGGATGATTGGCTTGAGTGGGACAGTGGTGCGCTTCGGGCAAAAGGCTTCACTCTGAATCGATTTCAGACGATTGGTGGCGTGAACATATCCTCCACAGCCAACCCCCATCTGGTTGACTCAGCAAACCGGGAACGGCTTGTTGCGTGTCCTGAACAGAACCTTCTGAAGAGTCTCTTGGGGGAGATCATCGTTGCAGACCTTCGCAGTCACATTAATGACGTTCGCGAAGCGGAGGCGAAGATCGCGCTCGCCGAGGAGTCCACAACCGAGTCACTGAAGAAATCCGAAGAGACGCTAAAGAAAACAATTCGGGCGGTCGAGCAGATCGGCAAGCAGCTACCCAGGGAAGAGCGCCAAAAGATCGTCGAAATTCGCGAGGCGCTTCAGGGACAGGTCGAGTACGTAAAGACGATCAAGAACTCACTCAACATGGCCAGGGAGACAAAGGTCGAGCTACTTGAACTGGCCGGGATCGGTCTTGTAGTAGAGATCGTCATCCACGAGCTCGCTCGCTTGACTCAGCATACTGGAGAACTTCTTGCCGACCTTCAGAAAAAAGAGGGTAGGGGCGACGTCGTGAAGATCGTTGATAGTCTTCGATCCCAGATCGTCGCTACAAACAAGAGGATTCGTACCGTTGATGCGATGAGCCCATCCGGAAGGCATCGGAAGGAGTTCTATGACGCGGTTGCGCAGACGAAGACTGTCGCTGCGGGCTTTGGAAATCGCTTCAAGCGCCATGCCATCGGCATTGAGATTATGCTGGATGGTGGGCAGGCTGACCAGGCGCTCAATGTGCACATGGTCAGAGGATTGATCGCGCAGACGCTCGAGAACCTGCTGACCAACTCGGTCCACTGGCTGCAGCAGGGCATAAAGGACGGTGAGAGCGAGCGGCGCATTCTGATTGAGATTGACTCCAAGGCATTGACGATCAGTGTTACGGACAATGGCCCGGGCGTTGACCCAAAATATGCGAAGGAAATTTTTAAGCCGTACTACACCACGAGAAGAAAAGGTAAGGGTCTAGGTCTGTATATCGCTTCTGAACTTGTCGATTATCACGGGGGGCGCTTGTACATGGATCCCCACGCGGAT
>JACKLQ010000005.1 GCA_024235835.1 Thiobacillus sp.
GGTGATGAGCTGGGCGCGGCTCGCGGCCGCCGCCTTGACCAGGTCCACGGCGGGCATGGTAACGGAGATGCCGCCCCGGATGTCACCCACCTTGTAGCCCTGGACGGCGTGGCAGCTCATGCACGGAGGAGTGACCTTCAGGGGCGCCATGTAGCGGTAGGTGGGGCTAGTAACGGTGCCTTGTCCCTGGGGGAAGAATCCCAGACGGTCCCCGGCGCCCCGGGTTTCGAACAGGACGAGGGATTCCTTCTCCCAGGGGTCCGGCGCGTTGGCGGGGCGGATGGGGTTCAGGCTGGTGATGTGGAAGCGGGCGCCCAGGGACTGCTCGGCCAGTTCGGAAAGCTGCCGGGTCATGTAGGCCGGGTTGACCATGGTGAGGGCGCGCCCCGTCTGGTCGGTGAGATCCCGCAGAGGGGCCTTGAGGTAGGGATTTGGCAGGGTTTCTTCGGCGACGGGAACATACACGCCCCCGTGCCGGGCGTTCCAGAGGCGGGTGAGCTCGATCAGGCGAAAGATTTCCACGCCCCGCTCCCGGGCGATGTTGGCGGTGTTCCGGTCGATGCTGGCGATACCCAGGTGGATGCCCAGCAGGGCGCCCAGCGCGGCAGCCACGTAGATGCCCACCACGATCCAGCGAAAGCGATACCTGATCTTGTCCTGCCTTGTGTTGCCCATGGGGGATCGCTTACGAAGAGGTTCCTGGAGTGTGGATCAAGCTGTCAGAAGTTCTATCGGCGGGACACTGTAAATCTGGGCGCCAGGGGGGCGTATGGTTTCAGGGCCGCTGCCGCTGTCAGTATGCCGCCGGCCTGAATCTTGGCCAAATCGCCGGCAAGTGCCAAGTAGGTCCAACCATCCTCGCGACAGTGCCGAGCAGCCACGTCGCGCAGCAGGCTCACAAGCGGACTTACCTGCAGGAACATTTTTTCGAGTAGTAGCTCGAATTCTGTATCCGCAATTTCTTTCGCGAACTGGTTAGCACGCTGCTCTAGACGAGTTTCGGCCCATTCTTCGCAGAACTTCCGCTTGGAATTCTTCGAGTTCAGTGGCCAAGGAACGCGCGTCCAGATTTTCTCAGGCCGCCAGGCTCATCACTTCATCCAGGGAATCGCCCAGTTTCGCCTGTGCTTCCCTGAGTTCATATTCGTCCTGAAGGCCCATCCAGAACTGCACGGATGTCCCGAACGCCTTGGAAAGGCGCAGTGCGGTGTCGGCTGTAATGCCCCGCTTTCCGAGTACGATCTCATTGATGCGGCGGGGCGGCACGCCGATTGCCTGGGCGAGCCGGGTCTGACTCAGGCCCATGGGCTTGATGAACTCCTCGAGGAGGATCTCGCCGGGGTGAATGTTCTTCAGGGTGTCCATGGTTCGACTCCGTTTTCAGTGGTAATCCACGATCTCCACCGCCTCCGCGCCCCGGCGGGTCCAGATGAAACAGATGCGCCACTGGTCATTGATCCGGATGCTGTGCTGCCCTTTCCGATCGCCTTTAATTGCCTCCAGCCGGTTGGCGGGTGGAATGCGCACGTCATCCAGGGACTGGGCCTTGTCCAGCATGAACAGCTTGCGCAACGCGGTCTGCTGGATCTCTCCTGGCAGCCGCCGCGACACCAGTTGACGCCAGATCTTCTCCGTCTCCTTGTCAGCGAAGTCGTGAATCATGACGCCACTATAACGCGTACCGTTATATGGATCAAACCTGCGACAAGGCGGGCCTCTCAGTAGCCGCCCTGATGAGGCTGTAGCAAAGCCGACAATGGACCAGCCGGGTCTGGCCGGATCAATAGTCGAGCTTGGACACCCACGACCGCATGGGGGCCCAGATCCTGCTGGGCGTGCTGAAGCGGGATGCCGAGCCCGGGATGTTCCAGGTAGGTCACGAGGCCGGCGGATGCGGCTGCGGAAAAAGGGGCCCTGCCACGGTTCCGCGGCCGCCCTGGGGAGTTGAAGAGGTCGCGACAAGGACTCAGGCCCTGCAGACCCGCTTCGACTATGGCGATTCGGTGCGCATCACCCGTAGCGTGCGCAACGACGGCACCTGCCCCGGCTTGGACATCGGCAACCTGCTGGTGCGCCGGGGCTCCGTGGGATTCGTCATGAACGTGGGTGCCTTCCTCCAGGACCAGATCATCTACACGGTGAACTTCCTGGACCAGGACCGCATCGTGGGCTGCCGGGAGGAAGAGCTCATCGGCGCCAGCTCTATCCCGAGCCGGACAAGTTCCTGTTCGGGATGACGCCCTTGCAGGTCAGCCCCGTGCTGGAATCCCCCGCGGGCCTGCATCTCCCGCGGTGCGACGAGGCGATGCAAGGGGAAGAAGGATGGCGCCCACGGCAGGAATCGAACCTGCGACCCTTCCCTTAGGAGGGGAATGCTCTATCCACTGAGCTACGTAGGCGGGCAGGTCATTCTAACCCGGCCCGGGCAACGTGCCATCTTCATCGCCCCAAGTCCCCGGCAAGTCACGATGGGAAGTGCTGCCCGATTCAATGCGTCTTGCAGGCCCCGGGTGCCGGACCATAATGAGGGTTGAAAGCCTTCAACCGACCATACGAAGAACCATCATGACCCACCTCAGCCCCCATGACCTGCAGCAGATCCGTGAAGCCTTGAACACCCGCAGGGATGCGTTGCTGGCGCAGATGCGGGAAGCCCTGGAGCAAAGTGGCCAGACCCAGTATGCGGAAATACTGGGACGAGGCTCCGGCGACAGTTCCGACGAGGCCCTGGCCGTTACCCTGGGGGACTTGTCCGCCGCCCGCCTGGACCATGAGGTGCGGCAGTTGCGCGCGCTGGAGGCCGCCGCTGCCCGCATCAGGGGCGAGGAGTTCGGTACCTGCGAGGACTGCGGCGTGGCCATCCCCGCCGCCCGCCTGGTGGCCAATCCGGCCGCCACCCGCTGCGTGGCCTGCCAGGAACTGCACGAAAAGACCTTCGCCGGCCAGGATCGCGGCAGCCTGTAGAATGCCGCTCCATCCCCACGGGAAGGCGGCCAGGCCGCCTTTTCCTTGCGCCATTGCCTGAACGACATGCCCCTGCTCATCCTGGACAAACTGGAACTGGCCTACGGCCACTGGCCCCTGCTGGACGGCGCCAGCCTGGTGGTGGACAAGGGCGACCGCATCGGCCTCATCGGCCGCAACGGCACGGGCAAGTCCAGCCTCTTGAAGGTAGCGGCACGCATCGTCCACCCTGACGCCGGCGAGGTCTGGCACCAGCCCGGCCTGCGCCTGGGCTACGTGCCCCAGGAGCCGGACTTCGAGCCGGGCCACGCGGTGTTCGACGCCGTGGCGGAAGGCGTGGGCGAGGCCCGCCGCCTGCTCACCGCCTATCACGAGATCGCCCATCAGGTGGCCCACGAGGCCACGCCCGACCTGCTGGCGGAACTGGACCGCCTCACCCACGAACTGGAGGCCCAGGACGCCTGGCGGCTCCACAGCCGGGTGGAGGAGACCCTGCAGCGCCTGGGCCTGCCGACGGACGTGCAGGTGGACACCCTGTCCGGCGGCCAGAAGAAACGGGTGGCCCTGGCCCGGGCCCTGGTGGCGGAGCCGGAACTGCTGCTCCTGGACGAACCCACCAACCACCTGGATTTCGAAGCCATCGCCTGGCTGGAGGAATTGCTCAACGCCTTCAACGGCGCCCTGCTGTTCATCACCCACGACCGCCGCTTCCTGGACAACGTGGCCAACCGCATCGCCGAGCTGGACCGGGGCCTGCTGCGGGAGTACAGCGGCAACTACACCGCCTACCAGGCCAGGAAGGCGGAACAACTGGAGGTGGAGGCGGCCCAGAACCGCAAGTTCGACAAGTTCTGGAAGCAGGAGGAGGTCTGGATCCGCAAGGGCATCGAGGCCCGCCGCACCCGCAACGAAGGCCGTGTGCGCCGCCTGGAGCAGCTGCGCCGGGACCGGGCTGCCCGCCAGGCGCGCATGGGCCAGGTGGGCTTCGCCCTGGACGCGGGGGAACGCTCCGGCAAGCTGGTGGCGGAACTGGAACACGTCAGCCACGGCTATGCCGGCAAGCCCCTCATCAAGGACTTCTCCACCCGCATCCTGCGGGGCGACAAACTGGGCCTCATAGGCCCCAACGGCTGCGGCAAGACTACCCTCATCCGCCTCATCCTGGGGGACCTGAAACCGGACGAAGGCCGGGTGCGCATCGGCACCAACCTGCAAGTCGCCTACTTCGACCAGTTCCGCAACGTGCTGAACGAGGAGGCCACCCTCATCGACACCATCTCCCCGGGTTCCGACTACGTGGAGATCGGCGGCCAGAAAAAGCACGTCATCGGCTACCTGGAGGAATTCCTCTTCCCGCCGGAGCGGGCCCGGGCCAAGGTGTCGGCCCTGTCCGGCGGCGAACGCAACCGCCTGCTCCTGGCGAGGCTGTTCGCCCGTCCCTCCAACCTGCTGGTGCTGGACGAGCCCACCAACGACCTGGACATCGACACCCTGGAACTCCTGGAGCAACTGCTCCAGGACTATCCGGGCACGGTGATCCTGGTGTCCCACGACCGGGCCTTTCTGGACAACGTGGCGACCCAGAGCATCGTCTTCACGGGGAGTGCCGGCCAACCCGGTCGGCTGCTGGAACTGCCCGGCGGCTACGAGGACTGGCTGGCGTATCGGCCCCGGGTGCTGGCCGAGGCTGCGCCGGCAGCCAAGCCGGCGGCTGCGTCCAAGCCAGCATCAGCGCCCGCGCCCAAGCCGAGGAAGGCGGGGCTCAGCTACAAGGAGCAGAAGGAGCTGGAGTCCCTGCCCGGGCAGATCGAGGCCCTGGAAGCAGAGCAGGCCGACATCGCCGGGCAGATGGCCGATCCGGCGGTATATGCGGATCACGTCAGATCCGCTTCCTTGCACGCACGTTTGGCGCAGATCGATGAATCTTTGCTGGAAATGCTGGAGCGATGGGAGGCGTTGGAGGCCAAGACTTGCGCCTGAGTGCCTTTTGCATGGGGCCTCAGGCAGCGTACGCCCGATGTCAGTCCATATCAGCGCGGCAAGCTGGATCGCCCGTCCAGCACCGCCCAGGGCCGACGTGCCGCATCAAGCCATCTAACCGCAGCAATGGCGGACTGGAATTTTCTCCCCGCCGCGTGTGCCTAGCCGTTCCTGTCTGTCTCCGCATGAGTCTTTTTGACTAGTTCTAAGTTGGTTCGCCGCAACAGGGGCTTCATGGTCATGGCCGATAGTGACGTTCGTTGGCCACGCGCTGACACCCTTCCGCTTGTTGCTCTGTGGCAAAACCATTTTTTTAGGAACCTAGCAAATGACGCTCAAGAAACTGACCCTCGCCGTAGCCATGGTTCTGGCTGGGCAAGCCCACGCCGCCGTGCCCAATATCGTCAACGCCATCACCCCCGTGGGTGGCGCTGCTGAAACCGTTGCCCCCTTCGCCCTGGGCCCCGGCTTCACCCAGACTGTCATCGCCGACCGCGTAACTCAGAACACTCTGGTCCCCGGCTCCAACTCCGGCAACTGGGACATGATCGACACCAACGACACCGGCGCCGACGCCGGCCGTTACCTGTTCATGCCCTTCGAAACCGGTACCGGTGGCGTGCAGCGCGTGGACCTGTGGGACAACAACTACAACACCCGCACCGTGACCATCGTCGCGCCCGGCACCCAGGGTTTTGTCTCTGGCGATGCCTCCCGCTGGACCCCCTGGGGCACCTATCTGACCGCCGAGGAGTCCTGGTCCGACCCCAACCAGACCGCCAGCGGAAAGGGCCGTCTGTTCGAGGTCACCAACCCCACCACCGCCGGCGTCAACGGCGGCGACTTCGTGCATCGCAAGATCGGCCCGGCCGACATCCGCGTGTCCCATGAAGGCCTGGCGTTCGACAAGGACAACAACTTCTACTTCATCGACGAGCGCAACGACAGCGGCATCTTCAAGTTCACCTCCAACAACCCCAATGCCAATAACGGCGCCGACTTCTTCGCCAATGGCACCATCTCCGTGCTGCGCGTGGGCAACGGCCTGAACGACACCTTCACCAACGTCAACGAGGAAGCCACCGGCGCCTACAGCTGGGTTGCCCTCACCGACGCCAACGGCAACGCCCTGTCCAACGCCATCGTCAAGACCGACGCCAACGGCATGAAGATCATGGACGGCCGCGCCACCCCCAACGTCATCGGCCTGCACGGTACCAACTTCGACCGTCCGGAAGACATGGAAATCGAAACCCTGGCCGACGGCAGCCAGATCCTGTACGTGGCCACCACCACCAACGACAAGGTCTTCGCCATGGACCTGGCCAACAACGAGATCAGCCTGTTCGCCAGCCAGGACACCATCGATGCCGCCACCGGCGCCGCCGTGGGTGGTGTTTTCAACAGCCCGGACAACCTGGCCATCGACAAGAACGGTGACATCTACATCATCGAGGACCAGAACTCCTTCAATGATGGCGGCGTGATCAAGCACCAGGCCAACATCTGGAAGGCCACCGACGCCGACAACGACGGCGTGGCCGAGTCTGTCGAAGTCTGGGCCACCCTGATGACCCAGGGCGCCGAACCCACCGGCCTGTACTTCCACCCCGTCACCAACGAGGCCTTCGTGAACGTGCAGCATCCCTCCAGCGGCAACGACGTGCTGGTGCAGATCAGCGCCGTTCCCGAGCCCGAGACCTATGCCCTGATGCTGGCGGGTCTGGGCCTGGTGGGCTTCATCGCCCGTCGCCGCAAGGCCTGAGCGAGGCGGTTGAACTGACCGTCCATGCTTTGGGCATGGACGGTCAGTGGTAGATCCAGAGCCGCCAACTCCATGGCGGCTCTTTTTTCGTGCGCGGCAAGCCAGATTTCCCTGCAAGCAATGTCGGTGTTTTCAAGCCAGCCAGGCGCCACTTGAATACGGGAGCAATCATGTTCAATCGCGCAATGGGTCGACCGACCCGCATCACCCTGGCACTGGCCCTGGTCTTCTGCGCCCAGGCTGGCAACTCCGTGGCCAGCGGCTACGTGCAGACCAACCTGGTGGCCAACCACGCCAAGTACAACCCCACCGTGATGGTGGACGAATATCTGGTCAACCCCTGGGGCATCGCCCTGCGCCCGCCCGGCGCCGGTGGCCACATCTGGACCAGCAACGCCGGTACCGGCACCACCACCACCTACATCGGAGATGTGTATCGGCCGACCCAGCCCGGCTACCCCGTCACGCCCCTGTATCAGGACGGCCTCAAGGTCGTGCCCATCGTCACCTCCGCCCTGGACATGGAAACCACCCGCCTGGGCGCCGACCAGACGGCCCAGGTGACCGGCCAGGTCTACAACGCCGCCAGCGACTTCGTCGGCCAACCCACCGAGTTCTTCGTGCAGGGCCCGGCCATCAATTACTCCAACGGCAGTGTCCACGGCAATGATGCCGGCTCCGCCAAGTTCATCTTTGTGACCCAGGACGGCACCATCAACGCCTGGCGCACCAAGACCGACCCGGGCATGCTGGAAGCCGTGGTGGTGAAGGACTACTGGACCGAGGATTACGTGGACCAGGGCTTCAACAACCGCCCCGGCTTCAACGGCGTGGCCATGACCGTGGACCATTGGAGCACCGACGCCCAGGGCAACAAGGTGGCCGACAACCGCCTGTACGTGGCGGACTTCGCCAACGCACGCATCATGACCTTCGACAACCAGTGGAATGACATCACCTGGAAAACCCCCTTCGCCAAGCCCGTCGACCTGGTGGCCCCCAATTGGAGTCCGTTCAACGTCCAGGTACTGAGCGACGACCGGGTCTATGTCGCCTGGAGCTTGAGCAGCTTCGAAATCGACGAGCCCACGGAGGAAATCCCCGGCGCGGGGCATGGCCGCATCGTGGCCTATGACCGTAACGGACAGATGCTGCAGGACTATACCGCCCAGGGGCTGCTGAACAATCCCTGGGGCATGACGATAGCCCCCGACAACTTCGGCGAGTTCTCCGGCGCCCTGCTGGTGGCCAATTTCGGCGACGGCACCATTGCCGCCTTCGACGTGAACACCGGCGCTGAACTGGGGTACCTGCGGGATCCGGACGGCAACGTCATCAGCATCGATGGCATCTGGGGCCTGACCTTCGGCAACGGCTGGTCCCTGGGGGATGCAGACAGCCTGTACTTCACCGCCGGCCCCGACGAAGAGCGGGACGGCATCCTGGGTCGCCTGAACGTGGCCGCCGCCCCCGTCCCCGAGCCCGAAACCTACGCCCTGATGCTGGCCGGTCTGGGTCTGGTAGGCTTCATGGCCCGTCGGCGCGCGGCCAAGTAACGCATGCCCGATTCCCGAGTCGAACCATTGGACTTGGCAAAGCGGCCTGTGGGCCGCTTTTATTCTTCCTGGCGCCTCGTGGACCGGAGGTGATGCATGCCAGTCCGCCATCTAGGGCATGCGGCGGACAAGCCCCAGCCATATGAGGTGTTGGCTGCCCTGAATGGCTGAGCCGCAGGGAGCTGGATGAGCGAATCCTGTGGTTGCCTCCCGATGATGCCGCCCACTGGCTCCAATCCCAGACCCACGCGACAGGAGAACCCTTGTGAATCGAGGGGGACTGATCCCTTTTGCTTATGCCGGAGCCCGGGCGGCATCACGAGGCAGTAACCCGATCGCGCTAGCGTGACCTGGTTCAACCAGACCGGAGCCTCTACTATGCGCCTGACCCGCCTTGCCGCCGCCCTTGCCCTGATCCTGCCCGCCGCCGCCCAGGCCGCCGTAGGCGCCCTGTCCCAGGGCGTGGTCGCCGGCGACCTGCGACACGACGCCGCCATGCTGTGGGCCATGCCCAACGTGGCGGGCAGCCTCAGCTTCGAAGTGGCCACCGACGCCGCCTTCACCCAAGTTGTCCTGAACTCCAGCCCCATCTCTGCCACCCCAGGCGTGGCCGCCAAATGGGACGCCACCGGCCTGGCCGCGGGCACCACCTATTTCTACCGGGCCACGGATTTCGCCAACAACATGAGCAGCGGCACCTTCACCACCCCCTTCAGCGGCGGGTTCAACGGCCTCAGGTTCGGCGTCTCGGGCGACTGGCAGGGCGAGCTGACCCCCTATCCGGCCTTCGGCAACGTGGCGGGGCGCAATCTGAACTTCTTTGTGCAGCTGGGCGACACCATCTATGCCGAGGACTACCATACCCCGGGCGAACCCACCGCCGCCACCCTGGCCGAGTATCGGGCCAAGTACGCCCAGGCCCTGACCCCTCCCGCCGGTACGGCCAACACGCTGAAGGATCTGCGCCAGTCCACGGCGGTGTACTCCATGATCGACGACCACGAGGTGGTCAACGATTTCGCCGGCGGCGCCCCTTCGGCCAGCGACCCGCGCTTTGCACCCGGCGCGCCCTATATCAACGAGACCCAGCGCTACGCCAACGGCCTGCAGGCCTTCCACGAGGCCATGCCCATGCAGAACCTGGTCTACGGCGCCACCGGCGACCCCCGCACTGCCGGCAAGACCCAGCTGTTCCGCAGCGAGTCCTTCGGCCGGGACGCCGCCATGTTCCTGCTGGACGCCCGCTCGTTCCGCGACCAGGAGCTGGGCAATCCCAACCTGGCCAACCCCGCCGAGGTGGGCGCCTTCCTGGCCAACTCCGCCCTGGCGCCCCGCACCATGCTGGGGGCCCAGCAGGTGGCCGATCTGAAGGCGGGCCTGCTGAGCGCCCAGAACGACGGCGTCACCTGGAAATTCGTCATGGTCCCGGAGCCCATCATGAACCTGGGGCCCCTGGCCGCCGCCGACCGCTTCGAAGGCTACGCGGCGGAACGCAACGACATCCTGCGCTTCGTGGACGAAAACGGCATCGACAACGTGGTGTTCGTGGCCGCCGACCTGCATGGCACCCTGGTGAACGACCTGAGCTACCAGAAGACCGAAGAGGTGTTCGCCGCGGTCACCAACCCCAACAATCCCTTCGGCAGCCTGGCCGCCCCCCAGCACAAGGTCGACTCCTGGGAAATCATCACCGGCGCCGCCGCCTTTGACCAGCCCCTGGGCCCCACCATCATCCAGCAGGCTCTGGCCGCCGGCCTGATCGACGCCAACACCGTGGCCTACTACGACTCCCTTTCTACCCTGGGCAAGGAGCAGTTCCTCAAGCAACTGATCGATGCCCAGATCGTCCCCCTGGGCTACAACCCCCTGGGCCTGGAGGATTCCGCCATCCCGTTCGCCGACCTGACCCCCTTCGGCCTGCCCCAGGACTACGCCCTGGCCACCCACACCTACGGCTGGACCGAGTTCGCCATCGATCCCGTCACCCAGGCGCTCACCGTGACTACCTACGGCGTGCCCGCCTATGGCCTGGGGGTGCTGTCCGAGGCCACTCCGGTGGTGGTCAGCCAGTTCCAGGTGACCGCCGTGCCTGAACCCGAAGCCTACGCCCTGATGCTGGCCGGTCTGGGCCTGGTGGGTGCCCTGGCCCGTCGGCGGGTCAACAGGTAAGCGGAAGCGCGGATTCCGCAAGGGAATCCGCATGGCGGTGGAACCAGCCATGCGATGTGACGCGACGGCTTTGCCGTCGCGTTTTTTATTGGCGCCGGATCTCATGGCCGGCCCCGGCTAACGGGCCATGAGCAAATCGGCTCAAACAACCCCCATAAAAAATTAACTGGATATTCATATCTGGTTTCTAGCCTACAAGGGCACCCGGTCAACCAGAACAAGGTTACCCAGAATGCCCGTTGGCTGGGGTGCGGGACACACCTCAACCACAGCTCAGGAGTACCCATGAAAAGCCCCGTTCTTTCCGTTCTTGCCTTGACCCTCATCGCCGGTTCCGCCCATGCCTCCGTCAACCTGACTTTCCAGAATGGCGTGAACGGCTATGCAGGCACCCAGGACACGGAGTTGCGCAGCAGCCCTGCCGATACCGGCACTCCCCAGGGAGGCTTCGAGTCCATCAGCGTCGATGGCGACGACGGCAGCCCCGACCGCAAACCCAACCATGGCCTGGTCCGCTTCGACAGCGTCTTCGGCGCCGCAGCCGGTCAGATCAACGCCGGTGACACCATCATCAACGCCACCCTGACCCTGAATGTTTTCAATCCGGGCAGCGGCTTCTCCGTTTACGACATGCTGGTGGACTGGAACGAGGCCACCGCCACCTGGGACAGCCTGGCCAACGGCATCCAGGGCAATGGCGTGGAGGCTTCCAACATCGCCTTCGCAGTTTTCGGTGCCGACACCAGTGGCGAGAACGTGCCCACCGGCGCCCTGGTGATTGACGTCACCGCCAGCCTGCAGAAGGTGCAGGCCGGTCTGTTGCCCGGCCACGGCTGGGGCCTGGTCCCCTTCGTCAACGGCACCAACGGCATCGACTTCGAGACCAGCGAGGCCTTCATGGCCAGCGCCCGCCCCATGCTCAGCGTGGAAGTGGCCCCCGTGCCCGAGCCCGAAACCTATGCCCTGATGCTGGCCGGCCTGGGCCTGGTGGGTTTCGCAGCTCGGCGCGTCCGGGCCTGATTTGTCACAGATTCGGTTTCATGCCTCGCGGGGCGGCACGCGCCCCGCATGCTTAGAAAGGAGCATTTCGTAATGTCCGCGCATCTCAAAGTTAGCACCCTAGTCCTGGCCCTGGGCCTCAGCGCTTCCATGTCCTCTGCCCTGGCCGCCCCGTGGAGCTTCGGCATCATCTCCGACACCCAGTGGTCGCCCACCGGCCCCGTGGACCAGTCCGTGGCCATCCATGTCATCGACCAGGTCAACCAGCAGTTCATCAACCAGGGCGTTGACCTGGTACTCCAGGTGGGCGACCTCACCGACGACGGCAAGAACAACATGCTGGACGTGCGGGCGGCCCACAACCAGGCCCTCTCCGGCGCCGGCATCGAGTTTTATCCGGTTCGTGGCAATCACGAAGGCACGTCCACCGCGGCCGCCTACATGAACACCGCCTTCCCTGGCCTCAGCGGATACAGCACTCCCTATGCCGAGACCGCTGGCCTGACCTACGCCTTCACCCACAACAACACCAAGTTCATGCTGCTGGACACCTTCACCTTGGCCAACGGGACAACCAAAACCGTGGGCGAGTACCAGTCCTGGATCAATACCGAATTGGCGGCGGCCGACCATGAGCAGGCTTTCGTCTTCACCCACAAGAACCTGCTGGGCCAGAACCACAAGGACAACATGTTCGGCTCGTCCAACGATGCCAACCCGGACATGCAGAACGACTTCCTGGCAAGCATGGAAGCCAACAACGTCAAGTACGTCATCAGCGGCCACGACCACAACCACACCCGTTCCCTGGTCACCAGCCCGGATGGTCAGTCCCAGGCGCACCAGCTGATCACCGCCTCGGACAGCTACAAGTTCTACACGCCCAAGGCTCCCTACTCGGACCGTGAAACGCCCTTTGCCCAGGAACTGTACCAGGTGGGTTATTACGTGGTTACGGTGGACGGGCCCAGGGTTACCTTCGACCACTACGCTTCGCCCAAGTGGTGGGCCCTGAGCGATGGCTCCGACGGCTCCCCCACCTGGACTAAGCGCGAAAGCTTCGGCTACAGCCTGAACGGCAAGGAATTCGTCGTCGCCCCGGGTGGGTACTTCGACGGTGTGGCCGACAACAGTCCCACCGGCTCGGGTTGGGTCGGCACCGAGATGGCCATCCTGGACGGCATGAACGCCACCTACAGCAACATTTCCGGCAACCGCGCCACTTCCCAGGACGTCAATACCGGCTGGACCAGTCGTACTGAAGCGGGTGGCAACCTGGCCAGCGACGTGCTCAGCCTGTGGGGCATGGCCGACACCATGGGCTCCGAGGAGACCGACATCTACGTCCTGTCCATGAGCTATGACCCCAGCGAAGGCGCGCCCGTTTTCCTGGCTACCCGGGATGCAAATGGCAACTGGGTCAACGCCGTGGAGCTGAACTTCGGTGGGGCCAAGACTTTTGTGGCTGGCGCCTACTCGGGCCAGGGTCTGGGCAGCTACGGTATCGATGAGCAGACCCACACCGCATGGGCCGTGCTCAACCACGGCAGCGATTTCGCCGTGGCCGCCGTGCCGGAGCCCGAGACCTACGCCCTGATGCTGGCCGGCCTGGGCCTGGTGGGTCTGGTGGCCCGCCGCCGCCGGGCTCAGGGTTCCCTGAACTGAAGTCAAACGTCCCTGTCCGCGCCCGGGTCCTTCCGGGCGCGGCGACCCCTTGAGGAGTTGTTCATGCGTACCCTAGCCCTGCTGGCCGCCGCCCTGGCCAGCCTTTCCGCAATGCCCGCCCAGGCCCTGACCAACGGCAGCTTCGAATCCGGTTTCACCGGTTGGTCCCACATGGGAGATGCCACGATCTACGCCGACCTGGCCAGCGACGGTTTCCTGGTGGCCCTCATCGGCACCGCCTCGGTGGACCAGAATGACGATGGTCTTGTGGGCCTGTCCCCCGGCGAAGCCAACTTCTCCGGGATATCACCCGCCCCGGTGGCCGGCCCCGGCGGCCTGGCCGCTGCCCTGGGCCTGGCGGCCAACGCCTTCGACGGCACCGCGTCCGCCATCGAAGGCTCGGCGGTCTGGCAGGAAATCACCGTCAACGCCGGCGACACCCTGTTCTTGGACTGGACCTTCGTCAGCATCGACCCCCGCGTCGGCGACTACGCCTTTGCCGCCATCGGCGACCAGGTTTTCCACCTGGCCGACGGCAACGACATCGTCTTCGTGGACGATGGCATCGGCTTCAGCATGGGCCAGACCTTCAGCCACGTGTTTGCCCAGGGCGGCACCACCCGCCTGGCCATGGGCGTGGTGGACGTGGGCGACACCCTGGGCACCAGCCTGGTCGTCGCCGACAACGCACGCATCGTCGCCGCGCCGGTGCCGGAACCCGAGGCCTATGCCCTAATGCTGGCCGGCCTGGGCCTGATGGGCTTCGCCGCCCGCCGCCAGGGGCGTTGATGCTCACGGCAAGTGAATTCCCCAGTGGCCCCATCCACGGACATGAGCCGAACAGCTCATTCACCGGGAGATTGCCCGTTACCGGCCCGTCATGTCACCGGCCTAGCCTGATCGGGCACCACGCCCATCATCGCTCTACAAGGAGAAAACCATGCAAGTGAAATCCCTCGCCCTCGTCCTGGCCCTGATCGCCGCCGGCCAGGCCCAGGCCAACAACGTGCTTACCTTCCAGAATGGTGTGAACGGCTATGCAGGCACCGCCGACACCACTCTCCTGAGTTCCGACCCGGACGGGGTCCATGGCAGCGACGAAGAGGTCAGCATCGACGCCTCCGACGGCGGTTCCCCCAACCATGTACTGCTGCGCTTCGACAACCTGTTCGGCAACGGCGCCGGCCAGATCAAGGCCGGCGAGAGCATCGTCAACGCGAAGCTGACCGTGGAGATCACGAGTGCCGGCAGCGGCATCCTGTTCCATGACATGCTGATGCCCTGGAACGAGGCGGCCGCCACCTGGAACAACATGGGTGATGGCATCCAGGCCAACGGCATCGAAGCGTCCGCGACCCCCTTCCTTTCCGTCGGCGACAACAATGGTGGGGGCAACATCTCCAGCGGCATCCTGGAACTGGACGTCACCGCCTCCCTGCAGGATGCGCAGGCCGGCAATGTCCCCGGCCATGGCTGGGCCCTGCTGCCCTTCATGCCCAACGGCACCAACGGCGTGGATTTCTTCACCAAGGAAGCCTTCCTCACCGCCAGCCGCCCCCTGCTGACCGTGGAAGTGGCGCCGGTGCCCGAGCCCGAAACCTACGCCCTGATGCTGGCCGGCCTGGGCCTGGTGGGCTTCGCCGCCCGCCGCCGCGCCCCGCGGTCCAATTGAACTCAACATCTCACGGATGAACCTCGACCCGGGCCCGGCCCGGGTTTTTCCTTTCAGGAGCCCACCATGTCCCTGTTCCCTGGATTTCCCGCCGCCCTGGCCAGCTTGCTCGTCGCCACCGCCCTGCCAGCCCAGGCGGTCGTCGCGCTGGCCGAGACACCCACCATCGGCGCCAACGGCGACGCCGACGATCCGGCCATCTGGCTGCATCCCACCGACCTGGCCAAAAGCCTCGTCATCACCGCCGTGAAGGAGGAGGGGGGGCGGGTCTACGACCTGGGCGCCGGGCAGGTCCAGGTGCTCAGCCCGTTTCCGGTGGCTTCCGGAGTCAGCCGCATCAACAACGTGGACGTCCAGTATGGCTTCCGCATGTATGACGGCAGCCGGGTGGACATTGCCGTGGGCAGCGACCGGGGCCAGGACGTGTTCCGGGTCTGGAAGATCGACGGCGATGCCGCCAGCCCGTTGACCTACATCGGCAGCGCCAACCCCAGCCGGGCATTCCTGGACAAGCCCAACGGCGACCCCAACCCGGTGAGTGCCCAGAACACCGCCTACGGCATGACCCTGTACCGGGACGTGGCCGCCGACCGGATGTACGTGCTGGCCACCCAGCGCAGCCAGCCCCGGGTCGCCCAGTTCGAACTGGTGGCCCTGGCCGACGGCACGGTGGACACCCAATGGGTGCGGGACTGGGATTTTCCCTCCATGGCGGTGAACGGCACGCCGGTGAACCTGGCCGGCAAGCAGTTCGAGGGGCTTGTGGTGGACCAGCAAAGCGGCCTGCTCTATGCCGGCCAGGAAGATGTCGGAATCTGGCGCATCGACCTGAACACAGGCTCCGCCGAGGCTTCGCCCTTCGTTCTGTCGCGGAACTATGACCTCACCTCGCCCCTGCGAGCCGATATCGAGGGCCTGGCCCTCTACTACGGCACCAATGGGGCCGGTTATCTGCTGGCCTCCAGCCAGGGGGACAACAGTTTTGCCGTGTTCGACCGCCAGGCGGGCAACGCCTACCTGGGCTCCTTCTCCGTCGCCGCCGGTGCCTTCGATTCCGTGCAGGAGTCCGACGGCGCCGACGTGACCAACCTGGCCCTGCCGGGCTACCCCCAGGGCCTCTTCATCACCCAGGACGGCAACAACACGCCAGAGGCCGGCACCAACTTCAAGTTTGTCTCCTGGGGAGAAATCGCCCAGGAAAAAGGCCTGGTCGTGGATACCTCGTCCTATGACCCGCGCAGCGTGACCGCCGTGCCCGAACCTTCGGCCTATGCCCTGATGCTGGCCGGGTTGGGCATGACCGCCTGGGCCGCAAGGCGCCGTAAAAGGAGTTGAGGTTCATCGGGCGCGGCCCTTCGAAAAGGCCCTGGTCGATGGACCTGGGAGACGGGCGCCCACCGGGGCATGAGCGGAAAGGCTCATGCCACCGACCTCATCGCCCCACACAGTTGTCATACATCGACGCCAGCATGTCCACCATTCGTGACGCACTCCGAGGAGTTTCCATGTTCGCCCTTAAACCCGTAGTCCTTGCTTCCCTGCTTGTCTTCGCCAATGCCGCCATGGCCTGCTCGGGCCCCGTGACCCTGGGCTCCGTGTCCAGCACTGTCGAAGACCGATCCGTGAACGGCGCCTGCATCAATGACCTGATCATCGACACCCCCAACGCCTGGGGCACCCATGGCGACTTCGTGAACCATGTATCCAAGGTCACCCTTAACCTGATGAAGTCCCGCCAGCTCAGCGCCATGGAGCGCAGCAGGATCATGAAGGCCGCCGCCCAGTCCGACGTGGGCAAGACCCTGATCGTGAAGATCATCGCGTTCAACGATTTCCACGGCAACATCAAGGCCGGCGAGGGTTCCTCCAGCAACCCCGGCGTGGCCCGCTTTTCCACCCGCATCAAGGAACTGCGTGCCCAGAACCCCCTGAACGCCGTGGTGTCCGCCGGCGACATGATCGGCGCCAGCCCCCTGACTTCCGCCCTGTTCAAGGACGAGCCCACCATCGAGGCGATGAACCGCATCGACATCGACTTCAACGCCGTGGGGAACCACGAGTTCGACGAGGGCAAGGATGAACTGCTGCGCATGCAGAAGGGCGGCAACCATCCCTCCGACCCCTTCTCGGGCCTGGGTATGCACCAGGACCTGAAGGCGGGCGAGTTCGCCGGCGCCAGCTTCAACTTCCTGGCCGCCAACGTGGTGGACAGCGCCACCGGCAAGACCATCCTCCCGGCCTTTGGCGTCAAGCACTTCAAGGGCAACCGGGTGGCCTTCATCGGCATGACCCTGGAAAACACCCCCACCATCGTCTCGCCCTCCGGCGTGGCCGGCCTGCAGTTCAAGGATGAGGCGGACACCGTCAACGCGCTGATTCCCAAGCTCCAGGCCAAGGGCATCAAGAGCATCGTGGTGCTGGTCCACGAGGGTGGCTTCGCCGCCGGCGGCATCAACGGCTGCACGGGCGTCTCCGGCCCCATCGTCGACATCGTCAACCGCCTGGATCCCGAGGTGGACCTGGTCATCTCCGGCCACACCCACCAGGCCTACAACTGCCTGATCAACAACAAGGCCGGCAAGCCCGTGCGCGTCACCTCCGGCGGCCAGTACGCCCGCAACCTGACCGACATCGACGTGACCATCGACACCCGGACCCGGAACGTGGTCAACGCGGTGGCCAACAACCTCACCACCGGCACCGGCGCCACCACCGCCGAGGATCCCGCCCTGACCGACCTGGTGGCCCACTACGACAGCCTGGCCGCCGTGCCCAAGTCCCGGGTGATTGGCACCATCACAGAGGCCATCAGCCGCAGCCAGAACGCCGCCGGCGAGTCCGCCCTGGGTGACGTCATCGCCGACGCCCAGCTGGACGCCACCGATGACGCCGGTTTCGGTGACGCGGTCATCTCCTTCATGAACCCGGGCGGCATCCGTGCCGACCTGCCTTACAACGCCCCCAGCGGCCAGGTCACCTACGGCGATGCCTTCACCGTGCAGCCCTTCGGCAATTCCCTGGTGACCATGACGCTCACCGGCGCGCAGATCGACACCCTGCTGGAACAGCAGTTCACCGGCTGCACCAACGGCCAGACTTCCAACCGCATCCTCCAGGTGTCCAACGGCTTCAGCTACACCTGGGACGCCAACGGCGGCGCGTGCGCCAAGGTGGACCCGGACAGCATCAAGCTTGATGGCGTCACCATCGACCCCGTCGCCAGCTACCGGGTGACAGTGAACAGCTTCCTGGCCGACGGCGGCGACCTGTTCAAGGTGTTGATCGAGGGCACCAACCGCCTGGGTGGCGCCCAGGATCTGGACGCCTTGGAAGCCTACCTCCAGGCGAACCCCGCCGGCGTGGCCCCCGGTCCCAAGAATCGCATCAGCCGGATCAACTGAACCCATTTTAGAGATTTGGAGCAGTCATCATGAAACGCACCCTACTCATCCTCGCCCTGACCGGCCTGGCCGGTTCCGCCCATGCCGCCACCTGGACCCTGGGCGACACCACCGTGGCCGGCCTGCGCACGGGTGTGGTGGCCCTCACCGACGGCGTCGGCGCCATGGGCACCGCCGGTGACGCGTTGTTCGGTTCCGTCACCAACGACCTCAACGAGATCGACACGGATGCCGTGGCCGTGGGCAGCTGGGACTTCACCAGCGCCGTCCTGGGCGGCAACGCCATCGACCTGGGCCTGAGCCACGAGATCTATGCCGGCAACGCCTACTTGGGCGATACCAGCACTGCCTTCGCCAACCTGCTGACCAGCGCCAGCGTGGATAACGCCTCCCTCGCCGACGCCGGCCTGGATCTGGAGTTTTCCGGCTTCGCCCCCGCCCGCCTGAACCAGCGCTTCGTCATCACCCCGGAACTGGGGGAGCAAGCGGGGGATCTGGTGATGGTGAACGTGAATGCCTGGGCCACCCACGCCCTGGATGGCAATCTGAACGGCAACGGCATCAGCCTGGATCAGGATTTCCTGTCCAGCTACAGCCTGGCCTTGAACGGCACAGTGCTGGATGCCGACAGCTACACGGATCTTGGCAACGCTGGAAAGAGCTGGAGCTTCCAGGCCCACGTGGGCGATGAGCTGAGCCTGCAACTGCGCACCCAGAGCCAGGTCGGGGGGACTGTCCTGGCCATGGCTGCTGGCGCCACGCCCGAAGTGATGGCCAGCAGCGAGGCCTTCCTGAGCATGAGCGTCACGGCCGTCCCGGAACCCGAAGCCTACGCCCTGTTGCTGGCCGGCCTGGGCCTGGTGGGCCTGGTGGCCCGCCGGCGTGGCGCCGAGCGTCAGCGCCTGTCTCTGCATAGCTGATCGGGCTGATGACCCATCCCGGCGGCATTGGCGCCGCCGGGATGCGCGGGGATGAACCATGGGGTTGCATCCCGGTATCGATCGCCTGTCCTGTTTTTCCACCCGTATTTCTGGAGATGAGCATGTCCAAAGGAATTGCCCGGGTCCTGGGCCTCTCGCCCCTCATCCTGGGCTGCTCGGTCATGGCCGATACCGCCCTGGCGGCCGATACCGTCCGTTTCGCCACCTTCAACGCGTCCCTGAACCGGGACGCCAGCGGCCAGCTGCTCTCCGACCTGGGCAATCCCCTGGCCAGCGGCGTCACCACCACCGTGGCCAGGCGCATCCAGCAGGCCCACAACGTGGCCGAGATCATCCAGCGCGTGAATCCGGACATCCTGCTGGTGAATGAATTCGACTTCGACCAGAACGGCGTGCCCGGCTCTTCCTCCATCCCCAGCGCCCTGGGTTATTCCAGCCAGGCCGCCCAGCTGTTCCAGGACAACTTCCTCTCCGCCGCCCACGGCAACGCGGTGCGTGGCACCACCCAGGGCGTTGTCTTTCCTTACCGCTATACCCCCGTCACCAACACCGGTCTGGCCAGCGGACTGGACCTGGACAACAGCGGCGGTGTCGGCGGCGGCAACGATGCCTTCGGGTTCGGAAATTTCGCAGGCCAATACGGTTTCACCGTCTACTCCAGGTACGAAATCGTGGGCGTGCGCACCTTCCAGAATTTCCTGTGGAAGGACATGCCGGGCAACCTGCTCACCAACGACAACACCGGCAACAAGCTGTGGGCGGCCGACGGCAGCGGCTACTACAACGATGCCGAGAAGAATGCCCTGCGGCTGTCCTCGAAGAACCACGTGGACGTGACCCTGCGCATCAACGGCCAGGACGTGCACTTCCTCACCGCCCATCCCACACCCCCCACCTTCGACGGCGCCGAGGACAAGAACGGCAAGCGCAACCACGACGAGATCCGCTTCTGGGCGGACTATGTCGATGGCGCGGACTATATCTACGACGATCAGGGGGCGATGGGGGGCCTGGCCGACGGCGCCAGCTTCGTCATCGCCGGGGATTACAACGCCGACCCCTTCGATGGCGATTCCTATGCCAACGCCATCAACCAGCTGCTGAACCACCCCCGGGTGAATGCGGCCGTCACACCGGAAAGCGCGGGGGGCACGGCGGCGGCCACCTATCCGAGCAACAACGGCGCGGCCAACCAGAGCCACGACGGCGATCCCAGGTTCGACACCGCCGACTTCAGCGACAGCGCGCCCGGCAACCTGCGGGTGGACTACGTGCTGCCCTCCGCCAACCTGGACATCCAGGATGCCGGCATATTCTGGCCCGTGGACAGCAACACCGGCGTGGCCAACACCACCGGCGAGCTGTTCGACCTGGTGGGCACCTACAACAACCCGGGCCTCTACGCCGGCCTGCCTTCCTCCGACCACAAGGCCGTCTGGGTGGACGTGCAGGTGGCCGCCGTGCCGGAGCCTGAAACCTATGCCCTGATGCTGGCCGGCCTGGGCCTGGTGGGCCTTGTGTCCCGCCGCCGCAGGATTTTCTGAACCCCACAGTGACCAAACCAAAAAGGAAACCTCCCATGAATGCCCGACTCCTCAGCAAGCTCCTCTCCACCGCGATCCTGTCCGCCGGCCTGATACACGGCGCCCAGGCCGACGTCGTCATCACCGAGTGGATGTACAGCGGCAACGGCGGGGAATTCATCGAGTTCACCAACCTGGGCAACAGCGCCGTCGACTTCACCGGCTGGAGCTATGACGACAACAGCGCCATCCCCGGTGTGTTCGACCTGTCCGGCTTCGGCCTGGTGGCCGCCGGCGAATCCGTGGTCATCACCGAAGACCCGGCCGCGACCTTCCGCGCGGACTGGAACCTGGGCGCCGGCGTCAAGGTGCTGGGCGACTACACCAACAACATCGGTCGTGGGGACCAGATCAACCTGTATGACGGCGTGACGTTGATCGACCGCCTCACCTATGACGACGAAACAATTGGAGGCCCTCGCACCAAGGATGCCAGCGGCGTGGCCAAGAACGCCGCCGCCCTGGGCGCCGATGACGCGACCCAGTGGCAACTGGCCGCCTTGGGCGACTTCGAGAACTCCTATCTCTCCGCCAAGGGCGATATCGGCAGCCCCGGTTTCACCAGCTACGCCGCCCCCGTCCCCGAGGCCGACACCTATGCCCTGATGCTGGCCGGCCTTGGCCTGGTGGGCTTCATGGCCCGCCGTCGCGGCAGCCGGTAACCAGGAATCGAGAAAAGCGCCTCCCTCGAATCCGCCGTCCATCCGCCAAGCGAGAACAAACAATGCTGAAAAAATCCATCCCCGGCCACGCCCTGCTGGCCACTTTCTTCGCCCTGGGCGCCGCCAGCACCCAAGCCGTCGCCGGCATCAACCTGGCCAACTACCAGCTGAGCGGCACCTACGCCATCGATGCGGCCAAAACCCTGGGCGAGCTGAGCCTGGAATCCTCCGCCGTCGCCTATGCCCGGGACCGCAACTCCCTGTTCGTGGTCGGGGACGAGGGCGCGGGCGTGATCGAGCTCTCCCTGGACGGCGGTGTACTGGGCAGCATGTCGTTCAGTGCCTGGCCCGCCCGTACCACCCACAACGATGCGGAAGGCCTGGCCTATCTGGGCAATGGCGTTCTGGTGGTGGGGGAGGAGCGCATCCAGGATGCGTTCCGGTTCAACTTCGTCAACGGCGGCAGCGTGGACCTGTCCGCCGCCCCCTGGGCGTCGGTGGCCAACGAGGCCTATGCCAACACCGGTATGGAAGGCATCAGCTTCGACCCCCGCAATGGGAGCTTCGTGGCCGTCAAGCAGGACAGCCTGCAGAAGCTCTGGACCGGCACGCTCTCTTTCGAGGCGGACGCGGACGGCGGCGCCTCCGGCATGACCGAAGCCCTCAGCGGCGCCTCCCTGTTCGGCGGCCTGGCCAGCCTCTCGGACGTGCAGACCCTGTCCCCGGTGGACGCCCTGGCCGGCACGGATGACGCGGACAATCTCCTGGTGCTGAGCCTGGACTCGCGCAGGCTGGTTGAAGCCAGGCGCGATGGCACGGTGCTGAGCAGCTTCGACCTGGCCCCGCTGACCACCCAGGGCATCGAGGGGGTCACCGTGGACGAGCTGGGCCGCATCTACCTGGTGGCCGAGAGCAACAACACCAATCCCTCGCGTCTTTTCGTGCTCACCCCCGTGCCCGAACCCGAGACCTACGCCCTGATGCTGGCCGGCCTGGGCCTGGTGGGCGCGCTGGCCCGTCGGCGGACACGCGCCTGAACCGTATTCGATCCGAAGCATTTGTTTGAAGGAACAACCATGAACAAGCTCGTACTGATTTCAGCCCTGCTGGCATCCGTCGGCGTTCAAGCCGCCCAGGCCGCCAGCGTCGAAGCGTTTGCCAATGCCACCGTCCAGCCTGCGGGCCCCCGAACCGGCTCCAGCGGCACCAATTACTTCAACATCGAAGGCAGCGACAACGGCGGCTTTGCCTCCTACGGTGTCGCCCGTTTCGACCTGGCCGCCATGAAGGCCGACTTCGACGCCCTCTATGGCGCCGGAGGCTGGAGGGTGGACAACGTGGTCCTGGAACTGACCCAGTCCAATGCCGGCTTCACCACCGACGGCGGCGTCCAGATCTACTTTACCGGCGACGACGCCGTATCCATCGCCAACGATGGCACCAGCCCTCTGAGCCATCCTTTCGCTGGCGATTTCGCCGATGCGCTCCTGGTCAAGAGCTATGCCTTCACTGAAATTGGCAGCGGCACCGTGGAGAACCACACTCTCTACCTGGCCGGTGGCGCCAATGGCGCCGGTGGGCTAAGCCTCGCTGCCAATATCCTGGCTGATAACCTGGTTACCCTGGCCCTGGTGGACGCAGATGCCGCCGTCGCCGCCACCTATGCCGGCCATACCAACTCCTCCTACGCCGGTCCCACGTTGAGCGTCAGCGTGGCCGCGGTGCCCGAACCCGAGACCTACGCCCTGATGCTGGCCGGCCTGGGTCTGGTGGGCGCGCTGGCCCGCCGTCGCATGGCCTGACCGGATGGTTTCGGGTACGCCCGAGTCTTCTGACTGATCAAGACCCTTTGCCGGAGATCAATCGCATGAACAAGCAACTGAACATCCTTTGTGCAGCCCTGGTGGCCGGGTTCCTTTCCGCCGGCGCCAACGCCGACATGCTGGTGGACTGGGACCTTTCCGGCATGACGGGCACCGAGGCCAGCCGCGCCTCCTTCAGCGCCGCAGCCGGCATCACCGGGCTGGATCTCGCCCGGGGCGCCGGCCTGGCCGGCAACACGGGGGCCAACTCCTTGAACACAAAGGGGTGGGACGGGGCCAACGGCGATGACTACATCAGCTTCGGCTTTTCCGTGGCCCAAGGCCTGGAAGTCGATCTCGACTCCCTGGTGATCGGCTCCAAGTCTTCGTCCACCGGCCCCGGCACCATCGGCCTGTTCCACAACGGCGACAATTTCACCACCGCCCTGACCACCTTCGTCCAGGACGGTGCCAACTACGTGAATGCCATCGTGGACCTGAGCAACCTGGCCAGCCTGACGGGCACGGTGGAGTTCCGCCTCTACGAGGTGGGGGACACCCAGGCCGACGGTGTTGGCGCCACCTCCAGCGCCGGTACCTTCCGTGTCGCCGAGTACACCGATGGCGCGAACTTCACCAACCTGCAGATCAACGGCGCCGTGGCCGCCCCCGTGCCCGAGCCCGAGACCTATGCCCTGATGCTGGCCGGCCTGGGTCTGGTGGGCGCGCTGGCCCGCCGTCGCAAGGGCTGACCCGGACTGACCATGTCTCCCGCGCCAGGAGGCGCGGGAGATTCCGGCTGATCGAACCCATACTGGATGGGTTTTCCGGGCAACCAGACCCTTTCAGCCCGCCTGGATTTCATGAAATTGTCATCCGCGGCACGGACCATTGCGCCACGTTCGGAGTCGCCCATTCAGTGAGCGGGCCCGAAACGATGCATCCCCGGGCCGTGTCGGCTCGACCTCTCCAACCCTTTCGCCAACCAGTCCGTTACCCCGTTGAAATTGCTCATCGCCCTGACAGCCGGTTTGGGCCTGCTGGCCATGGCCGCCACGGATAAGGCCCTGCTGCCCGACGGAAGAACGCTGGAACTGGCCCGTGGCCGTTTCGGGCCCCAGGCGGCGGCTCGCCTGGAGGAATGGCGTGACCTGGTCAAGAGCCTGGCGGGGGCGACGGAGGGCGAAAGATTGTCGCGCGTCAACCGCTTCTTCAATGCCTTGCCCAACGTGGACGACCAGGCACTTTGGGGCCGGCGGGACTACTGGGCCACGCCGGTGGAACTGCTGGTACGCAACGGCGGGGATTGCGAGGATTTCGCCCTGGCCAAGTACTTCAGCCTGAAGGCGGCGGGGGTGTCCACGGCCAAATTGCGTGTCACCTATGCACGGGCCTGGCTGGCGCGCCAGGGGCGCATGGAATCCCACATGGTGCTGGCCTACTATCCCGCACCTGACGCCGATCCGCTGATCCTGGACAACCTGGTGGCCGCGATCGTGCCTGCCGCCCAGCGCACAGATCTGTCCCCAACCATGAGTTTCAACGCGGAAGGCCTCTGGTCCGCTCGGCAACGGGGTCAAAGCGGCCGCATCGGAGAGACCGCCAGCATCCGCCACTGGAACGACCTGCTCGAGCGCATGCGCGAGGAACACAACGGAGGCCCGCGATGAAACACATCAGCCTGAAAGCGCTGCTGATCCTGGTATTGCTGCCCATGTACCTGACGATGGGCATCGCCCTGTTCGCCACGGGCCTGGACCATACCCGGGACTTCCTGCGGCAGCAGTTACGGAACCATGCCCAGGACGCCGCCAGCGCCCTGGCCCTGCGCCTGGCCCCGGCCTTTGCCGCCAACGACATGGCGGCCGTGGCCAGCGCGGTGGACGCCCTGCATGACAGCGGCTACTACCGTGCCATCGTGCTGGAGCGACCGGGCGGCAGCCCCGTCGTGTCCAGGGAGTTCCCGCTGGTGGTGGAACAGGTGCCGGCATGGTTCATGCGCCTGTTACCCATGGAGGCGCCCCGGGGCACGGCCGAGGTCACCACGGGCTGGCGCCTGGCCGCGCAGGTTGGCGTCGTCAGCCACCCCGGCCATGCCTACCGCCAGCTATGGCAAGATGCAAGGGACACCTTGCTCTGGACCCTGGCCTTCTGCCTGGCCACCATCCCCATCCTGATATGGGTGATTAACCGCGCGCTGCGCCCCCTGGGCGCCATGGAAAGGCTGGCCATACAGGTGGGGGAGGGGCGCTTTCCCAGGCTCGATGCCGTGCCCCGCGTGCGGGAACTGGTCCACATAGGCCGGGCACTGGACCACATGTCCGCGTCCGTGGAGCGGATGCTGGACGAGAAGACGCGCCTCATCGACCAACTGCGGGCCGACCTGCTGCACGACCCGGCCACCGGCCTGGCGAACCGCGCCTACTTCGAGTCCAGCCTGGACCATGCCCTGGGCCAGGACGCACCCCGCTGCGGCATCGCCCTGCTGCGGGTCGAAGGCCTGGCGGAACTGAATGCCCGGCAGGGGAGGGAGGCGGGCGATCGACTGATAAATTGCGTGGCGGCGGCCCTGCACGGGTTCGCCCTGGGGCACGGTGGCTCCGCTGCCCGTATGGATGGCGCCCAGTTCGCGATGCTGCTGGAAGACTGCGAACGGGACACCTGGCGAGAGTACGCGGAAACCCTGTCCCTGGATCTTTCCCAGGCCCTGGACCAGGTGCTGGCACATCGCCTCCCCGAGTTGGGGGTGGACCACGGTTGTGCCCTTCACGTGGGCACGGCCTGGACGAGGGAAGGTGACCGCCCCGGCCTCCTGGCCCGGGCGGACGCGGCCCTGCGGGACGCCCGGCTGGGGCCGTCCGGCAGCACGCGGCAGGCCGATGGCCCGATGCCCGGGCGTGAGGAAACCCGCCGATGCCTGCGCCAGGCTCTGGGAGAAGACGCGTTGACGCTTGCCTGGCAACCCCTGGTGAACTGCGGGGACCAGGCCCTGGTGCACCGGGAGGCCTTCGCCCGCCTCACCGATGCCCAGGGCATCCTCCTGCCGGCGGGGGCATTCATCGCCCTGGCCGAGGAAGAGGGCCTGTTGCCAGAACTGGACCGCCTCGTCATCGCCCGGGCCTGGCGGGCCCGGGCCGCAAACACCCGGGACGCCTGCGCCGTCAACGTCTCCGCTGCCACCCTGGCGGGGGCGGATTTCCCGGAATGGCTGGCCGGATTGGCGGGTGAGCCGTCCCGGCTATTCCTGGAATGCACCCTGGGAGGCGCCGAATTCGCCCCTGGCGTCACGCGGGCCCTGGCGCGCCTGAAGGCCACCGGATTCCCCGTCGTGCTGGATCGCTTCGTACCCGGGGCCCGGGCCCTGGAGCAGATGGCCACCCTGGCGCCGGACTGGGTCAAGCTGGAAGGGGGGCTATGTCGCCACGCGGTCGCCCACCCGGGTACCCGCATCCTGCTCACAACCCTGTGCGAGTACGCCCATGCGCTGGGTATTCGGGTGGCCGCCACGGGCGTGGAAAAGGAGGAAGACGTGGCCGTGCTCCAGAGCCTGGGCCTGGATGCCGTGCAGGGCCGCGTGTTCGACGGCCTGTTTCCGTTTCAGGATGGGATTAAGGCGTAACGTGGAGGTCATGGCCAGGCTCTAGCATGGGCCCTTTCAACCAATGACATCCGCCATGCGCCGCATCCTGATTACCTGTCTGCTCACCCTGGCCGCCGTGCCGCTTGTTCATGCCGCGGAAAGCGACGTGGTGGCCCGCATGGGGGACATCACGCTGACCCTGGCCGAAGCCCGCCTCCTCGCCGCCCAGGGCCCTGCCGAGGCCCTTACCCCCCAGGCCCTGGAACGCCTGGCCCGCACCGAGATCATCCGCAAGTCCATCGCGGCGGAGGCCCGCAGGCAGACGTTCGACAGGAAGCCTGACGTGGCGGCGCAGATGGAGCGGGCGGCCGAACAGGCCCTGGTCACGGCCTACATGAACGGCATCGCCCGTCCTCCGGCGGACTTTCCGCCGGAGGATCTGGTCAGGCAGGCCTACGAGTCCAACAAGGCGGCTTTCACTACCGCGCCCCAATTCCATGTCAGCCAGATCTACGTCGCCGGCAGCGATGCCAGTGCCGCCCGCAAGGCTGATGACCTTCACCGCCAGGCCGTCAAGAAGCGGGCGGACTTCGCCGCCATCGCCCGCAAGTCCTCCGACCACAAGCCCAGTGCCGAGAAGGGCGGCGACATGGGCTGGCTGTCTGCCAAGGACCTGGTTCCCGCCGTGCGCGCAACCCTGGAGGGGCTGAAGAATGGGGAAGTCGGCAAGCCCGTGCAGGGCGGCGAGGGTTACCACATCCTGAAGCTGGAAGCGCGCAAGGACGCGGAAGTCCTGCCTCTGGACAAGGCTCGGCCCATCCTGGCGCGGAACCTGCGCCTGGCCAAGGCCCAGGAAATCGAGGCGGCCTACCTGGACGCGCTGCTGGCCAAGACCCCCGTGGCCATCAACGGCATCGCCCTGAGCGAATTGGGCAAGGACGGCAAGAAGTAAGGCCTGGCTCCCGTCCACCCGGGGACGATGCCCTGTGAGTTGGGCTGCCCCGACAGGCTCCAGCGCGTCACCCTGGCCTGCCCGGGAGGTATCTCAGCCGCCCGGCGGCTTGATGATCTTCTGCTCGTCCAGCTTGTCCCGGTACTCTTCCAGCAGGTTTTCGACTTCAACCCGCTTCAGCCCGGTGAAGGGCTCCTTCTGGGCCAGGATCTCGTTGCAGCTCTTTTTATCGAATCGGACCATCAGGTCGCGGCCGATGCCATAGAGCTTCAGGTTCTTGTCCTCGCACAGGGCGATCTCCCTTTCCTGGCGGGTCTTGATGCCCTCAAGCCTGCGCTTGTCGCCTTCCGTGACTTCCAGGGTCTGGCTGGTGCGGGCCAGGTTGGCGCGGGTTTCGGACAGCCGGCCTTCGGTCTGGGTCAGCCGCTCCCGGGTGGCGGCCAGATCCTGCCTGGCCTGCTCCAGGTCCTTTTCCAGGGCTTCCCGTTGCCGCTTCTCCGCCTTCAGGTCCCGGTTCAGGCGCCAGGCCCGGCCCTGGGCGGCCTTGGCCTCCCTGGACGCCTTGTCCAGGTCCTGGGTCAACCTGGCCTTCTCCTGCTCCAGGGTGGAGACCTGGCCCTGGACCTGCCGCACCTGCTGCTGCAGGCGTCGCATCGCCTCCTTATCCCTGTTCTTTTGCTTGTCGCTCGCGGTGGCCGTGCCCGTCGCGAGCAATACCGCCGCCAGCAGCATCACGGCCTTTCCGACGCGATCACTCGTTTGCATCCCGGTCGCCCTCATTGGGTTGAGGCGCCGTACTGCACCAGCAGATCCAGCACCTCTGTGTGGTCATCGAACCCCGCGGCCGTCAGCGCCGTGCCGCCCGACTTGTCGCGGACGTTGGCGTCCACCCCCGCCTCCAGCATGGCCCTCACCGCGTCCGTGAAGCCTTCCAGCGCCGCCACGCTCAGGGCGGTGCGGCCTTCCAGGTTGTAAAGGGTGTAATCCGGCCTGTACGACATCAACTCGCCTATCACTCGGGGGTGGTTCATGGACGCCGCCGCCGTCAGGGGCGTGTTGCCGTCGCTGCTTTTCAGGTCAGGATCGGCCCCGTGCTTGAGCAGCATCCAGGCGATTCGCGCATGCCCATGAAGGGCCGCCAAAACCAGGGGTGTGTAGCCCCCTGCTTTCATATCAGGGTCGGCACCCGCCTCCAGCAGCAGTCGCGCCAGTTCCATGTCACCCTTGTCGACCGCCAACACCAGGGCGGATCGGCCCCACATGTCCGGCCTGCCGTTGGGGTTGACGCCCTGCCTCAGCAGCGCTTCCACTTCGGCTCGGTTTCCACTGGCCACGGCCACGATCAGGGCCCGCTGGGCGGGATTGGCGTAAACCGGTTCCACTTGGTTGCCCGCGGCCCGCATGCGCACGTACTCCAAAGGATCCGATACCCGGAACTCGCCGGGTGGGGACTGGGTCTGCAGCAGGGGCAACAGCCAGGTATCCCGCTCGGGGTCGAAGGCCAAGGCCATCCGCGCCGGGACGAGCACCATAAGCCCCAGCAGCGCGATCCCCAGGCGGCTAGAACTTGGCATTCAGGTCCACCTGCAACACGTCCACCCCGAACGGCAAGCCGTCGATTTCATCGGCCGAAAGCCAGCGGGCGGACAGCCAGGTATTGCGGTCGATGCCATACAGGCCGCCGATGTAATAGCCCTTCCCGTCGGTGCCTCCCAGGCGGAAGTCCGAATCCGCGAAGGCATCCAGCACGGCGTCCCGCTCCAGGTGACGGTAGCCCAGGTAGACCTGCCAGTCGCCGGGCAATTCCATGCTGGGTTTTCCCACCGTGAGCTTGGCGTTCCAGCCCAGGGTTTTCTCCGCGTAGCCCGCGCCCATGCGGGTAGCCATTTCGCCGCTGTCATAGCCGATGTTCTTCACCACATCCCCGCTCAGGATGACGTGGATGGGGTCGAAATGGGCCAGGTCGGCCATGGCGGTGAAGTTCAGCAAGCGGTAGTCGGATGCCAGGCCCCAGATCGGGTCATCGGCCGTACCGTTGTTGTTGGCGTCGGTGTCGATGACATACAAGGAATTCCCCTTCTGCCGGAACTGGGGCGCGGTGGCGTCATGGAAGCCGTTGGCCAGGGGGGTGGGATTGCGCACGCCGGCCACGTTGCGGTAGTCGTAGTAAGCCAGGCCAAAGCGCCAGCGGGTGAAGGCGCCCGTGCGCCAGTCCAGCCCGGCCTGGGCCGCATAGAGCCATTTGTCCCGGGCCAGGTTGGTGGCGGAGGTCTCCACTTCCTGCAGCGGGAAGGCGCCAAGGGTGAAGAAAGGCTTGGCGGTCATGGATTCGCGGGGCCAGGGCTTGAACGTGGCGGCCACGCCCTCGAAGTTCAGGTCGTCATCCCACACCAGATCGGTGCTGAAGAAGGGGTTGGGAATGCGGCCCCCGCTGGCCGAGAGCCAATCCCAGGGTTTTGCCTTGATGTAGGCCCGATCCAGCACCAGGGAGTACTTGTTGGCGGTGGTGCCCAGGGTCTGGTTGGTGGATACGGGGTCCGACGTATTCCCAGTGCTAACCCGAACTCCCGCGACCACCTTATCCGTGATCTTTGCCAGCAGCCCCAGGCGCGCTCGCAGTCGCATGCGTTCCCGATCCTCGGCTGTATTGCCGAGGGTCACGCCTGTAGCCTGGAAGACAGCTGGAGCGGCGTTGCCGTCGGCGAACAGGTCATCCTGGTAACGAACCCGCAGGTCACCTTCCCATTTCAGCCTTCCGACCCATTCGGGCACGGCGTTCACGTCGCCCCAGCGCTCCGTCTTGGCCTGGGCCACCACTTCCTGGCGGATCTGCTCGCGGATCTCCCGCTTCACCGCCTCGGGCACATACTGTACCCGCACCACGCCGGCCTCCGCCTTGGCCAGGGCCTCGGCCTTCTCGCGGCCCTTTTCCTCGGCCTGCCTGAGCAGGGTGTCGGCGGCGTCCTTGTTCATTATGCCTTTCTCCACCAGGGCGTCGAGGATGGCCAGGGTGGTCTGGCGCAGTGCTTCCAGGTCCTCGCGTTCACCGGCGTGGGCGGGCAGGGCGGTGATCAGTCCCCCCAAGGCCAGGGCAGCTGCGATTCTTTTCTTGGTCATGAGTCTTTTCCGGTCAATCGAATTGGTTACGCCCTCGAGGCCACCCGGATGCGCACCGGCTGGGCCAGGTCATCCGGCAGGACCTCGCGCAGGGGCGGCAGGGTCATGATTTCCTCGCGGATCGCCGCGTCAGTCTCTGAGTTGCCACTGCCCCGGGTCAGGCGCACCTGGCGCACGGCGCCGCCGTCGAACCAGACCTGGGCCACCACCTGGTAATTCGTGCCCTGCAGGCGCTTGGAGCGGCGCAGGTATTCCTCGAAATGACGGGAGATGAGGCGGCCGTACCAGCCTTCCCGGTCCCCCATGCCGCCGCCGGAGCCCAGGGTGGTGATGTCGCGCCCGCCCTTGCGCGCAGCCAGGCCGAAGCCGTCACTGCCGGCGCCGCCCTCGGCGTCCAGGCCCAGCTGCTCGCCGGGGGGCGGGCCCTCGTCCTGGGGCTGGTCAGGGGTAGGAGGCGCGTCCATCTGCACCTCCTCTTGCCGGCTCTCCTTGATTTCTTCCATCTTTTCCGGCTCGGGGGGCTTTTCCTCCGGCTTGGGCGGGGGCGGCTTCACCAGGGAGATCTTCTGCACCCGGGTCTTTTCCGGTGGCTCGGCGTTGTCGATGAACCCCTTCACCATCCATACCACGCCGGCGGTAAACAGCAACATGAACAACGCGCCGGCCAACACCGGCAAACGACTGCGCAGGGAACGCTGCTTGCCCGCCATGCCTACTTGACCAGCTTCTGGGTCACCAGGCCCAGCTGGGTGATGTCCAGCCGTCCGCACAGGTCCATGACCTCGATGACCTTCTCGTACTGGATCTTGGCGTCACCCTTGATGACCACCGGCAGGTCCGGGGTGATGGCCTTGAAACCCCTCAGACGGGTCTCCAGTTCATTCATGCTGACTGGATAGGTGTCCAGGTAAATCTGCCCGTTGGCGTCGATGGTGACCGCCTTGGTCTTGGGCTTGGCCAGGCTGGGGGCGGCGCTGGCCTTGGGCAGGTTCACCTGGATGCCCTGCACCGTGGCCGTGGTCATGATGATGAAGATCACCAGCAGCACGTAGGCCAGGTCCAGCATGGGCGTGATGTTGATGTCGTCGTAGGGCTCGTTGTCTTCGCGCAGTTCGGCCATGATCGTCGCCCCTCAGCGGCTGTAGGTTTCCGCGATGCGGGCGATGTACTCGTCCACGAACACATGCATGTCGGCACCCACGGACTTGATGCGGGAGCCCAGGTAGTTGTAGCCGAACAGAGCCGGGATGGCCACGGCCAGGCCTGCCACGGTGGCCACCAGGGCGGCGGCGATGCCCGGCGCGATGGCCGCCACGTTCACGTCCCCCGTGGCGGCGATGGCGGCGAAGGTGATCATCACCCCCACCACCGTGCCCAGCAGGCCCAGGAAGGGACCGCCGGAAATGGCGATGGTGAGCAGCACCATGAGACTGTTGAGCTTCTGGTTCTCCCGCACCAGGGTGGCGTCCAGGGTGGCGCGAATGGCGTTCAGGGCCTGGGACGACAGCACCGCGTCGGTCTTCTCCCCCACCCGTTTCTTCACTTCCTGGATACCGGCGTGATAGATGCGGTAGAGGCTGGAGTTCTGGAAATGGTCGTGGTGACCAAACACCATGGAGGCCAGGCCCGAATCCTTCAGGTCCGCGTCTTCGCTTGCTTCCTCACGGTCCAAATCCGCCGTGTGCCGACTGTCCAGACCACGGAAGGCCTCCAGGAACTGCTGGTTGGCCTTGTCCGTCTTGCCCACCACCATGGCCTTGGTGACCATGACCATGGCGCTGATGCCCAGCATGATCATCAGGATCACGATCACCACCCAGCCGTCCAGGGTAACGCTCTGGAGGATGACGCCGAAGTAGGAGGCCTCGCCGCCGCCCCCCTCGCTCTCCTCCTCGCCGAAGACGGTGAGCCTGGCATCCGGCCCCTGGCCCAGGGCTATCACCTTCACCCAGTCTGCGCCTCGGGCCAGGTTGGACAACACGATTTCGTCCATGTCTCCCCGGAAGCCCCGGCCGAAGATGAACTCGCCGTTGAGCTCGGGGCACCGGGAGGCGGATTCCGCCACCTTCTGGCCGTTCACGTACAGGGCCGTACCCTCGCCCACCGACAGGGCCACGTGGTGCCAGCCCCCGGGCGGCAGGTCCACGCCGGGGTCGGTGCGCAGGTTTACGCCCCCGTCGTTGACGGCGGCCACCAGCTTGCCCGCCTCCAGCGCCAGAACAATGGACCTCGGGCCTTCCTGAACGCTGAAGAGGACCGCGTCCTGGGCGCCTTCGGCCCGCACCCAGGCCGAGTAGGTGAAGCCGGACGCGGGCCCGATCTTCAGGGACGGGGAGGCCGGGATGGCCAGCACGGCCTCCCCGTTGAGCTTGATGCCCTCGCCGACGGGGGCCCCCGCGATGCGGGCCCCGTTGAATTCCCGCGCGTGGTTGGCGTAGCCCGTGGCGTCCTGGGGCGCGCCATTCGCCTCCGCCAGGTGGTACACCCCGACGTAGGCCACGTCGTAGGTCCCCTTGGCGTCGCTGACCGGCGCCGCATCCTCGTTGCCGGAATAGATCCAGATTTTCTGGGTCTTGTTGCCGGGCTGCAGTTTGGGCACCTGCACCCATACCAGGGCAACCTCGTTCACCGCGTCGAATTTCTCGATGTGGAATCTCAACGGCGTCTTGTCGTCCTCGGCAATGAAGCGCAGGTCGGCCCCGTCGTCCATGACGGAAAGGAAATCGAAGTTGCCTGTATGCAGGCGCACCAGCACCGGCACGTTCTCCAGGCCCGCCGCGGTCTCGGCCCCCGAGGCCGAGGTGTCCAGGGTGACCTGTCTGCGGACGGTCCAGTCATCGTTCCACCAGGCATGGGAAACAGGCGCTATGAACAACAGGGCAAGGAACAGGAGCAGGCTTCTCATGCTTCGCTTCGCGGAGGGGGAACAAAGCCTGCGAGTTTGTGGGCAGGTCGTTACATGAACGTGAAGACGGCATGAGCCGAACGGCTCATGCCGGCAAGGATCGACGCGGATGCCCCGCATCGGCGGTTCCTTATCACATCAGGACGCGGAGGGAGCTCTTCAGCCGTCCCCGGCCCGGTCGCATCCTATGCGCCACCGTCCGGGCCGCGTTTCTCCATTTCCCGTCGCTTGCGTTCGGCCTCGTCCATCTGCCCCCCCAGGCTGGCGGTGCCTTCGCCGAAGCCCAGCACTTCAACGGAGATGAAGGTGGGCTTGAAGCTTGCCAAGAGTTGCCTGGTCGCCTGGGCGTTCTCCTCGCCGTCCTTGGCGGAAGATGACATGGAGC
Organism: Thiobacillus sp.; assembly: GCA_024235835.1. NCBI lineage: Bacteria > Pseudomonadati > Pseudomonadota > Betaproteobacteria > Nitrosomonadales > Thiobacillaceae > Thiobacillus > Thiobacillus sp. The sequence continues at coordinate 34,099 of JACKLQ010000005.1, forward strand.
GGGTGGCTTCGCTGGTGGCGCCGGCGGACTCGTTCAGGCCGCTCACCCCGCTCAACCCCGAAGACAGCCCGGATGTGTCGGCCACGGGCACCCCGGTGGAAATGCCGCCTACCTGGATGTTGTCCGCCCCCACCACCCGCACGGCGGCGATGGACAGGTTGCCAGCGGAACGGATGCCCGCGTCGCCGGCATTGATTTCGCCGTTGGGCGCGATCAGGTGGCCATCGTCGCGGGGGTTGGCCCGGCTGGTGTTGATGGTGCCGATGCCGCTGCCGGCGACGGAGCTGGTGATGTCGAAAAAGATGCGGCCGTTCTCCACGCGCAACTGGGGTGGTGGCGCGGCGGCGGCGGTCTTGGCCCCCTTGCCGGCATCGATGTCGCCCACGTCGGACCAGAGCAGGATGGCCCCCCCCCCCAGGGTGAAGACGCGGGATTGGTTCACCAGGAAGTCGTCATGGACGTAGGCGCGGATATCGCCGCCGCGAATGGTGAAAAGGCCCAGTTCCGCTTCGCTCTTGCTGAGTTCTCCGCTGCTGGCGAGGCCCACGTTCACCAGGCCGCCAGGCGCGAAGATCTCCACATTCCCGCCCCGGTTGGAGCGTACTTGGCTGAAATAGAAATTCACGTTGCCGGCATAGGTGATGGCTTCGCTGCCTGCTTTTGTCGGGAACAAGCTCGCCACGGCGTCAAAACCACGCTGGGCATCCTGGGCGACCTTGGGGGAGGGGGCCGCGTTGAACTCTTCACCGGCGGCCTGCAGTTCGTTGAAGAACACCCGGGTCACCCGGGCTTCCAGGGGCATGGCCTCAAAGGCGGACCACAACGCATGCTGGCGGGCCGTCACCCGGGCGGCGTAATGGCCGTCCAGATAGGCATCGATGGTTTGCCTGTCAGCGGCGTTGTCCGGGTCCAGTTCAGGATGTTCAGCCAATACGGTAACCGCCACGTCCTTGCGGGCTCGGTAGCCAAGCTCGTTCCGAAGGTCGTTGAGCGCCTTGCTTCCCGCCGCCAGGTAGTCGTTGGCGAAGGCCTGGTAATGCGGTTCACGCACTCCACCATCCTGGATGCCCAGGCCAGCCATGATCATCAGGTCGGCGCCCTGCTTGTCCAGGTAAGGGTTGAATTCATTGCCGATGGAGAGCACCCCTTCGGAACTGCCCAGGTCCACGTCCCGGCCCGCCTGGAGCATCAGGTAGCCGGGGCCGGCCACGGCCATGGCATGGTTGCTGGAACTCACGCTGCCGTCTGCCACGTTGAAGCCATCCGGCAGGCGGATGTCCCGTCCGGCGCGGATGCTGCTCATGTCATCAGAGTGGACGTTCTGGATCACCATGGAGAGGTCCTTCACGTCCCGTCCCGCCTTGAGATGAGCGGCCTTCGGGAGCACCAGTTCCACCAGAGAGCCCCCTTCCGTGACCCCGAGGATGTCCCCTGCAAGGGCGTAGATACGCGCCGCGGTCCTGTCTCCTAGATGCAGTAGGCCGGGGGCGTGGTTCAGGAAGGACTCATACAGGGAGAGATCCGGCTGGCTCGTGCCAGGTCGGGTCAGGTTGGGCAGTTGGTCCGGACTGTAGTCGGACATCACCAGTCCGCCCTCGAAAACGACGTCCCGCCCGGCTGCCAGCACCAGTTGGCCGGTGGCATGGGGCAGCATGGTCAAGCCATCCTGGATCACCACGCCGCCCAGGGGGGTCCTGGCGGCCAGGGTGCCTGGGTAGGCATGGGTCGCATTGGCCAGGGAGATGCCCTCCAGCACCGACAGGACATCCAGCCTGGAGGTGGGGGCACCGCTGTTGACCACAAAATTGACGTTGTCCGCCCCCACGCCAGGGGGGGTGTTGTTGCCGTGGGCGTCCTGCAGGAGGGGATCTACAAATCCCAGGATGGTCGCTTTCTCGGGTGCATACACCGAAATCCGGGCATCCCCGGCGGTGAAGCCCACTTCAGCGGTGAGCCCTGCCACCAGCCGGCCCTGGCCCTCTTGCACCATCACCTGGGCACCGGTGATGTCACCCCCGGCCCGCAAGCGTACGTCTCCGCCTCCCTGCTGCGCAAGGTTGGCGGCATCGGGGGCGGCGCTCCGGTCGCCACCCTGACGCGCGTTGGTGGGGGCGAACAGCCAGAGATTGACGACATCCCCGGCCGCGGCCACATCGATGTCTCCGCCTCCCAGGGTGCCAATGCCTCGTTTGAACAGGTCGAAGCGAGGGAAGTACGAGGGCTGCCGGTTCAGGTACACCTGGCCCGTGGCCAGGTCGATGTCCGCATCCTGGTAGCGCAATTGCCACTCTCTCGCCTCTGTCGCCAGTGTATTCCTGTCTTCGATGTCTCCCCCCGCACGGATGTGGATGTCCCCGCCCTGGGTGGGATAGATCGCTTTCAGAACCTGGTTGGGGTAGGCGGTGGGGAAACCGGCAGGTGACAGGCGATCGAAGCCGGGCACCGCCGGCCCAGGGATGCCCGCCGTATAGATCACCGACTTGGCCCCCTCCAGGACCACGTTTCCACCGGCGGCGATGCGGATGTCGCCGGCTCCGGTGCGGATGAATTTGCCGGCCGCGAGGGAGAAGTTCCCGTTCCCCGCCGCATAGGCAAAGGGGTTCGCGGCCTGGGTGTCCGCGCCCGCCACGAAGTTGTAGGCGCTGGAAGGCCCTGCCTGGAGTACGTAGGCGGAGTGCTTGCTTTGGTCGAATTTTTCGCCGTTGGGGAGGCTATTGCCGATCCAGAAACCATCATTGATGGACCCCTTGATGACGAGATCTCCAGCCGCCCTCAGGGTCAGTACCATGGCCTGGCTGGTGCGTACTGCCACCGGTCGGGTGATACTCAGGGTGGCCGAGCTGGACTTGAACAGGTTCCAGTCCCGGGATACTTCCAGATTGCCGGCACTGCGGACTTCAACACCCGGCGTGACCCGGAATGCAGGATTTCCGGTTGGGTCCAGGCGGCTGGCAATGGCGGCGGCCTTGCTCATGAAAATGTTGTTTTCAGTATTCAGGCTGTCGAACCCCAGCTTGATTCCGCTGGTGGTGCCGATGTCGATCTTGCCGAAGCCGTCGTAGACCTTGACCCCTTCCGCCAGGATTTCCCGGGCGCCCAGGATTTGTCCATCCAGGGCGGATATTGCCAGGTCTGTCCCGGCCCCGTTGCCAGTTCGCGGAGCCCGCAACCAGACGCGCCCGCCGCCTCCTGTAATCATGCCTGCCCGGTCCCCTGTCACATCGATCATGGAATCCGCTTCCGTGGCCAGGGTTCCGGCGGAGCTGGAAAGGATCACCGTGCCGCCCCGTCCCAGGGTGCCGGCCGTGCTTTCAGTGTCGGCCAGCCCCAGGGCCAGGAGCTTGCCGCCGGCATCCAGGATCAGGTCGTCCTTGGCATATAGCCCGATCTCGCCGCCCTTGTCGCCCGAGGCATCCAGGGTGCCCAGCACGCGGATGCCGCCGTTGTCGGCGGTCAATTCCACCCGGCCGGCCCGTAGGGTATCAGTGGCCGCCACCTCCAGGTCGCCACTGCGCAGCCGTAACACCTGCTCGCCCCGGAAGCCCTGGCCCAGGGCCGAGTTAATCGCGGACAGGTCATCGCCGCCCCCCGGGGCGCCGGCATCGAACAGGGCCAGGGTATCCAGCCGGAAGGTCGCGCCCTCGCCGGCGGGGGCCAGGCTGTTGCCGTGGACATCCCGTAATGCCTGGGCACGTCCCCGCAGTTCTCCCTCTACCCGGAAGTGGCCGGATCGGGCGGACACTTCCACCGAGCCCGCGTCGGCGCCATCTGCGGATACATCCACCAGGCTGCCGTCGTCCATCACCACGTTACCCGCTTCCGCCACCATCTGCACCGCGCCGCCAGGCAGGGCAAAGGACTCGTCATGAATGCCCACCACCTGGCCCCGGGCCAGGACTTGGCCCCCGTCCACCAGAGTGAGGTCACCATCGGTGGCGGTGAAGGTCACCGTGCCAGAGGGTGTCTCCACAATGGACCCATGGACCACGCTGGCGCCACTGAAGGCGAGGCTCGCGACGACCCCCGCGCTCTCCGCTCTGAAACCCTGTGGTGGGCTGCGCCGGACGGTCCGCAACATGCCATCGGCTTCGAAGGCGTAGACGGCGCCATTGTTGGCGGTGATGCGGGGAGTGGCCAGGGTCAGGTCGCCATCCGCTTTCAGGCTGCCCTCTCCCTGAGCCTGAAGGGCCCCTTGGGCGATCACCGTGCTGGAAGTGTAGCCGGCGATGCGGAAGACACCATCACCGAGGCTCAGGGTATCGGCCTGAAGTGTCAGGTTGCCTGCTCCGGGGACAAGCTGGCCGGGGGTGGAAAAGCCATTGCCGGATCGGTTGTTCAGTTCCAGCCTGCCTGCCGCCAGTACCGCATCGCCCCCGTAACCGGCGATACCTGCCGATTCAAGCCGCAGGCGGGGCATTGCCAGGTTGGGGTTGGCGAGGCGCAACGCCTGGAACATGGCTTGCATGTCCAGGTTCCCGTGGATGTCCAGGGTGCTGTAACTGCGCAGGGTCAGGTCACCCACCCCGGCAAGGAGGGCCTTAAGGTCTTCCTGGGCGAACACCAGTCCGGGCACCTGGATGGCGGGGGCGCCAAAGCTGATGCGGCCCGCGCCAATATCGAGCTGGCCACCGTCCAAAAGGGTGGGCTGGGCCGCCGCCAGGTTGTCCAGGGTGGCGTCCAGGATCACGGCATGGCCGCTGATGCTGGCGTCTGCCGCCACGTCGAGCACCCCCCTCTGGCTGCCCACGGACTGGCGCACGATTTCCAGGCCACCGGCACTGGCCACGGCCAGCAGGGCGCCATCACCGGAAACGCCGGCCAGATCAGAAAAATCCATCCGGTTATCGCCATCCAGGTCGCCGATGGCATATACCGCTGCCAGATCTCCACGATTGGCCTGCCTGGGGTTGTTGCTTTCATCCAGATAATCCAGCCCATTCCCCAGGGCATGAATGGCCACATCGTCCAGGTCATGCAGGCCATCAGCGTTGAGGTCGGCCCCCAGGGCAAGGGCGTCTGCGTCGTTCAGGAACCCATCCTGGTTGATGTCCAGGTCGGCATGGGCGGCGTGGCCCAGAGTCAGCCGTCGCGGTGCGTCCGCCGCCGTGCCCCTGGTTCGCAGGGTCGCGCCGTCCGCCAGGGTGACGCGCTCCGTGGCGGCCAATAGCACTTCACTTCCGGCCAGGGGATGCCGGACATCATTTGCCAGCAGTATCTCCGAGGCGCCTACCCGTGCCCAGGTGCCCAAAGCGGTTTGTGTCCGGGTGCCTCCCAGCAGCAGGCTTTCCGCCTTCAGGGCATTGAGCATGCCCACCTCCAGGGTCAGATACCCGGCCATCGCCGGCGCGCCATCGGACACCACCGCCAACCGGGGCGCGGACAAATCCACCTGGGCCCCCCTCCGCCCGGAGTCATGATCTGCGGCAAGGTTGCCGGCGAAGATCAGATCACCACTGGCTTCGATGCTTACCCGCCCGGCATCGCCGGGCAGCAGGCCGCCGGAGCCCGACAGGAAGGCTGACGCGGCGGTGGAGAGATATTCGGATTGGCCGCGGATCAGGTCGCCGGGCTGCACCCGATAGGCGCCCCGTCGGCCCACGTTGACCAGGGCGCCGTTGTGGGTCAGCAGGGCGCCTTGTCCGGCGACGATGGCAGCGCCGTCCGCTTGGACATGGTTCTGGCCAGGGACCATGTCCAGCTGGCCCGGCACTGGGGTGATGGCGTAGGCACCAGGCAGCAGGGCATAGCGGGCCGGCAGGAGGGTGTAGTAACCGTCCTTCAAGCCAGTCACGCCGGCCAGGTGGATGGACTGGCCCGCCAGGGGCTGGGTGGCATCGTCGTCGTACTGGGGGTCCTGGGGGGCGAAGCCATTGCCGTAGCCCGGGAGGATGGCGTAGGTGTCGGGGTTGTGGGCGGAATCAAGCACGTCCATGGAACCGCCCAGGCCAGGAATCCACTCCTGGGCCAACAGGTCACCACCGCCGCTCACATCCAGGGTAGCCCGCTTTTTCACCGCCACCGCCGGCGCAGAAAGGACCACGGCCTTGTCCGGGGCGCTCAATTCCCGGCTCAGGCCATTGACCTGATAGACCCACTTGCGTCCGGTGAGTACGGTGCTGCCCAGGGGAATGACCTGGCCTTCCCCTGACACGCTGGTGAGGCTGCCGGCATCCAGGGTCACCGAGTTCGTGCCTTGCAGGGCGATCTCGCCGAAGGGTGCCTTGACGACGCCCCGTTGCATGATGTCATCGGCCTGGACCACCAGGCTGCCGGCGGCGGACAGCACGGGACCGGGGGTGCCGTTGCGGTTGAAGATCACCCGGCTGCCGGCCCCTTGGGCATGTATCACGTATTCCGTCAGCGTGGCGGGATAGACCTGGCGGGCAGTGAAGTTGATCGTGCCCGCGGCGCCCAGGGCGCCGGTGGGGTAGGGCAGAGCGGCGTCAGCAATGACCCCCACGGCCCGGATATCCCCAGCGCTGGTGAAATGGGCCTGCTCAATGCCTTGCAGGCTGAGGTAGCCATGCAGGTCGATGTGTCGGGCCGATACTTTCAGTTGCCCGGTGCCGGGCAGGGGCGTCTCCAGGACCTGCCGCTGGACGAACCGGGTGGTGTTGCCCAGACCCACGTAGGCTGCTGCCAGGTCCACGCGGCCGCCATCTGATTCCAGAACCGGCGCATTCAGGTTCATGACCCGATTCATGCCCAGGTTCGGGTTGCCTTCAAAGGCCACGGCATGTTCGGCGTTCAGGTGCAGGCTGGCAAAGCCCGCATTCTCCAGTTGGCTGGCGCCCAGGCGAACTCGTCCCGGGGCCGCGCCATCGATGGCGTCACCGGGGTTCAGGGCGTCCGCCAGGGGAGTGTGGATGTCGCTCAGGACGATCTTCCAGCGCCGGTCGGGGTCGATGCTGGGGTAGGACGCGGGGTTGCCCGACGTGGTGCCGGGGTAGGGAGGCACCCGCAGCTCCGGGTCCACGCCGGCCCGGTCCAGGGTCACCGTCAGGGCGCCTCCCACACTGCCGGGAGCCGAGGCTGCCATGGCCGCATCCAGCACGGCGCCTTCCCGCGCTTGGACCAGGATGGCGCCGCCCGAGCTGGCCACCCGCTGGCGAAGGTAGGTGAAGCCACGCTGGGTGGGGACGGCCACATCCAGTTGCGCCGCGGCTCCGGAAACGTCCAGGCGTGCCCCGGACTGGGCGACCACATAGCCCTTGTGAGAAGTAAGGCGGATGGTGCCGCCGTCCAGTACCTGGCCCCGGTTCAGGCCATCATTGCCGGGCTGGCTCACCACGGCGCCGCCCGCGTCCAGTACCGCGCCATGGCCGATCCAGATGGCCTGGCTGGGGTCATAGCCAGGATCCGAATCCTCCTCCCCCGGGTTTCCCCGCATGGTGAGCCGGATTTGCCCCGCCGGCGCCACAAGCCTGCCATGGACCTGGAGCTGGTGCTGGGTGGCGGAAAGGTCCAGCTCACCGCCGGCCTCGAGTTCGAGACGGGAACCGGCTTCCACCGCCAGCCAGCCGGTGGGGGTGCCATCCGCCAGGTAGGGGCTGCCATGGGTGGACTTCAGGCTGACATCCACCGCCTGGCGGTAGTCCTCCGGAGGACGTTCCACGTGGGTCATGCCCGCCAGGGCCTGGCCACTGATCCGGGTGGCAAAGTCCAGATTCAGAGCCAGCAGGCGTTGCCGGGGGTGCAATTGGGCGCCGCTTTGCAGCACCACGCTGTTCACACCCTCAAGGGCATAGGCACCGAAACCGGCTTGGTTGAGGTCGTCCGGGCTGAATAGCAGTTCACCCGCCACGCCCCGGCGCGTGGTGCCCAGGGTCAGGGCCGGGGCACGCAGGGTCAGGGTACCTCCCCGGTTCATGCCCCAGGCCCGCAGTTCTCCCCGGAGCAGCAGGTTCGGGGTCATGAGGTCCAGCACCTCCTCGTTGCTGGTGGATAGCAGGGTGATGTCCCCGCCGGTGCCACCTTCCAGGACATGATCCGCGCCATACCAGCCACCACTGTTGGCATCCAGCAAGCTGCCGGCGCCCAGTGCCAGCCCCGTGACCGACCGGAGGGTGATGTCACCGCCATCCAGCACCACGGCAGCGTTGATGTCGGCGTCCGGCAGGGTGTCGTTGGTCCAGACCCCGGCCACGGAGAGCACCACGCCATCGCCCACCCGGATGCCTGTTTCCCCCAGGCCGGTGGTGGTCGTGAGCTGGCTGGCCAGATGCATGGAGCCCCCCGCCACCTGAATGCCGGCCTGGACATCCACGGCGCCCCCCACCAGGGTGGCGCTGCCGTAGGCCGGCAAATCCAGGCCGCCGTCCGGGGCCACGATGATCTTGCCGTTGCTGTACACCTCCACATGGCCCACTCCGCTGTCGCGCAGCATGCCTGTGGATAGCACGAAGGTGTCCCAACGGTTCGCGGCCAGGGCCGTGTTGGCGGTGAATTTTCCCGGCAAGGTGGTGGAGGTGCCGCTCAGGAGCACATCCGGGATTTTCATGTCACCGTTGGCCACCCCGGCCTGGCTGGCGTTGCCGATCACCAGCCGGCCCAATGCCGGCAACTGGCCCTGGGTGGGCGCGGTGCCGTCAGTGCTGGGCCGCCGCCTTTGGAAGGGGCCGGTGATGGTGCGGGCGATCAACGACCCATCCATGGCCAGGGCACTGGCTTCCAGGCTCAGGCTGCCGGCATTCTGGCCCTGCACGTAGCCTTCGTGGTACTGGACGATGAGGGGTAGGGTGATGGTGCGTGTGACGCCCCACTTGGGGTCGGTGTAACTGTATTGGCCGACGATGCCGTCATATAGCCGGTCCGCCGGCGCGTCGCCAATATCAAAAACCTGGCCCTGGGATATCAGCTGGCTGGCGGTGGCGTAGCCGCTATGGTAGTTCAGTGAGCCGCCGGAGAGATCGATGGCCGAGCCCTGGCGCAGGACGATATCCCCTTCGGACCGCATGGAGGCGCTGCCCCCGGCCGACAGTTTTTCGCCTATGCCGCGACCCACCTGGTCGACGTAGCCGGACACGTCCGCCAGGTCCTTGTCCGGCAGGTTGCGGATGTCCACCCAGACCTTGTTGCCACGCAGGTAGCCGTTCCGGTTCAAGGGGTTGTCGCGTAATTCCGTGCCCCGCAGTTCCACCTCGATGAAATTGCGCGCCATGGCGATGTCCACGTCTTCCACCCCGGATACATCGATCAGGCTGCCTGGCGCCATGTAGATGCGGTGGCCGTTGTCGGCGCCGTCGCCGCCCTGGTAGAGGCTGCCATCCGCCTGGGCGGAGAGGCTGACATGGCCACCGGGTACCACAACCCGGGCGCCTTGATCCAAAACGATACGGCTGCCCATGACCTCCACCGTGGAGGGGTTGAAGGTCTGGCTGTCGTTGATGGACTTTTCGCTGGCCAGTTCCGGCAGCACCTCGGTGACGCTATTGGCCCCCAGCTCGGCCTTGCCGGTCTCGCTGGCGGTGATGACATTCGCCCCCCGGGCGAGAAAATTCTGGTCGTAGGTCATTCGCTCCCGGGCCAGCAGGCGCACCGACCCCTTGTGGGTAACCGAGGTGGTGGCGGTGACCCTTCCAGACTGGTTGACCGCCAGGGCAGCCAGGGTGGCGTTGCCCCGCTCGGTGATGATGCGCCCCATGGCATCGTTGATGACCTGGCCGGAAAGCCGCGTCCCCGTGACGGCCTCCTCGAAGGGGTCCACTTCCACCAGCATGCCCGCCAGGCCCCGGTAGGGCGAATCCGCCTTCAGCCCCTCGGATCCGGGGGGGGCGGACAGATAGACCTTGCCGCCCGCGGCCAGCACGGTCTGCCCTTCCTGGGTGTGGATCTCGCCCTGGTTGATCACCCGGGGGCCGAACAGCATGATGGCGCCGCCCAGGGCGGCCTCCAGCCTGGCATCCGGCTTGACCCGAATGAGGGTGCTGGAAAATTCCGCCGCCGTACCCCGCCACTGGAACGCTGGGCTCACCCGGCCGGCATCATCCGTCCGGCTGAAAAGGCCATTGGGATGCAGGAAAACCGCATCGTCCATGTCCAGGGCCGAGGCTACCAGGCCGCCCACGTTTACCTGGGCGCCGTTGGCGAACAGGATGCCGTTCTGGTTGAGCAGGTAGAGCTGTCCGTTGGACTTGAGGGCCCCGGCGATGGCGCTGGCATCGCTTTGCCAGATGCGGCTCAGGGTGGCGGCATCCGCGCTGGGCAGAAGGTACTCCATGCTGAAGCCCCGGCCCACGTTGTGGCTCTGCCAGTTCAGGATGGCCTTGTCGGTGGTCTGGTGGACGATGCCCCGGGTGCCCTGGACGGCATAGCTGGCTGCACCGCCGGTGACAAAGGCGGTGGGGTTGGGGTTGGGGTTGGTGCCGCAGGCCCCGCCGCCGCAAGGCACCGGCAATTGGGCCGGGGCGGGGCCGGCGGCTAGCAGGCTGGCCAGGGTGAGGGTGGCGGCGGTGACGCCGGAGGAGGTGCCGGCCTTGCCCCGGGCGCGGGCCGTCTCGTGGGCGGGCACGACCATCCCCAACTTGGTGTTGAAGACCAGGCGGAAAAGACGGGCGTTCATGGCGGCACTCCTCGGTCGATCAGTTCAGTGTCCGGGGCCTTACCAGGCGTAACCCAGACGCAGATGGAAACGGTCCTCGCCGGCCAGGACCGGGCCGGCGTCTTCATAGGGATGGGCCCAGTCCAGGTGGCCGTAGAACCCGCCCCAACCCTTGAACCGCAAGCCCAGGCCGGCGGCCAGCAGATCGAACTGGTCAGTCTGGGCGGGCAAGGGATCGTGGATGCTCAGGCTGGCCCCTTCCACGAAGGCATACAGGTTGAATTCCTCCAGCCGGGGGGAGAGTCTCTGGGCCAGGGAAGGGGCTCTCATTTCCAACCCCCAGGCCAGGCCCTGGTCCCCGGAGACAACGGATTCCGTATAGCCCCGCACCGAATCCACACCCCCGGCGGAGAATTGTTCGTTGGAGATCAGGGGGCTGCTGGCCACCTGGGCCGTCCCTCGTCCAAACAGGCTCCAGCCGCTTGGGAAGGTGCGGGTGTGCTTCAGGTCCAGGCGCAGGTAGGCATAGTTGGCCCGCCCCAGGAAGCGCTTGCAGGCGAATTCATTCACGAAGATGCCGGGCAGGCATTCAACCTCCCCGTCCGCCAGGCCCCGCAGGGAGAAGTTCAGGGTGGCGTTGAACTGGGTCTGGGACTGGTCCGAGCGCAGGTTGCCCTCGTAGCCCAGGCTGAAGGGCAGATAGGAAATGGGGGTATTGGCGCTGTCCGTGCCCTGCAGCTTGACGGTTTCATCAAAGTCCTTGAAATCCATGCCCAGGGTCAGGGTATGGAAATACCCGGGCCGGGACCGCAGGGGCAGGATGTACCTCAGGCCGGCAATCAGGCCGTTGCCGACCACATTCACATCCCCCACGCTGGCCACGTCGCTCTCGGACAAGACGCCGTAAGCCGCCAGGTAATTGCCATTCGCCATGGGCCAGACGTAGGTGGCGGAAAGGACCTTGCTTTCATCCGTATCCTCGGGAGCTGTTTGCAAGCCCAGGGTGAGGCTGTGCTCCTGCTGCCACAGGTTGTCGTAGCGCAGGTTGGCATTCAGCCGGCTCTTGGTGGTGTTGGCTGAATAGCGGTCGTTCAGTTCCACACTGCCATGCAGGGGTAGCTGGTCCTCCACCTTCAGGTCCACCTCCACCTTGCCCGGGGTCCGGCCGGGGCGCAACACCGGCGTCACCCGCCGGTCCGCGCCCTTGTTGACCCCGGCCAGCTGCTTCTGCACCTCGGGGAAGTAGGGCACACTGCCTTCCGCCAGGTCCGGGGCCTTGGCCCTGATGCGCCCCAGGCTGTAGTAGCGGGAACCAGTCACCCGCAGGCGTTCCACCTGGCCTTCGGTCACACGCAGGCGCACAACGCCGGACTTCACTTCCTGCTCGGGAATGTCCACGAATACCGTCAGGTAGCCGTTGTCGTGATAGGCCTTTTCCAGGGCGGTACGGGCGGCATCCGCTTCGCCGATGCCCTTCTTTTCCCCCATGAAGGGGTACACGGCTTCCTCGATGTGCTGGGCAGGCAGCACGGTGTTGCCCTCCACCACGAATTCCAGGATGTCAAAGCCGGTTTCTTCGGCCTGGGCGGTGGCGGAAAGGAGGGCCAGCAACGCCCCCCAGGCCCAGACGCGGTGGGGGTGTGCGCCCTTGGCGGGGGGCGTGAGTCCGTGGTTCCAGTTCATGGTCTTGTCGGTGGCATGTTTCTCCATGGCCCCGGCAGGCAGGGCCATGGAGAAACACCCGCCCGTAGGCGACGTATCCCTTCAAGCAAAAAACCACTCCCCGCAAGCGGGGAGTGGTAGGGGCTGATGGGCGGCACGGGGCCGCCTGTCATGGGGCCGATCAGGCTATGCCCGGCTTAGAACAGCTTCTGCAGAGGAGAGCACATGTTGCCGAAGCGGGTGGCCTTGGCGACCAGACCGCCGTCGTAGGCGACGGTTTCGGTGGGGTCATAGACCGGGGGCAGGGCCAGGGTCCAGGGCTTCTGGAAGGCGGGGTCGCCGGCGCGGTCGATGAACTCGTTGGCGAAATCCAGCTTCTGGCCGCTCAGGCTGGTGCGGTACTGCATGGACAACTCGGCGGCGAAGTCATAACGGCCTTCACGCAGGTTCTCCCGGTTGGGGCACGTGCCGGACAGCGTGCCGGTGCTGGAGCAGGTCTCGTCGGCCACGTTGTTGGCGCCCTTGTCCATGGAGCCGGCACCGTTCAGGGTGCGGAAGGTCCACAGGGTGCCCGCGCCGTCGCTGGTGGACTGCTGGCTGTCCAGGGACAGCACGCCCACGGCGCCCATGGCACCACCGGCGGCGGAGAAGTTGGCCTTGTAGTAGGTGCCGTCTTCACCCTTGAAGGTGTAGTCGGTGCCAGACTGGGCGGCCTTCAGGCACTTGCGCACGTCGCCGGAACCGGAGTTCTCCAGGACGGTATAGCCGGCGGTCACGTCGATGACGAAGGGATCGGCGGAGGTGCCGGAACCAGCGGCCATGAAGCCGGCGCTGGCGTCCATGCGGGCAGGCACGGTATCGCCGCTGACACCGGAGGTGCCGGAAGCAGAGGTGCAGGGGAAGTTGTTGAAGTACCAGTTGTAGCTGGTCTGCGTGCCGGAGCCCTGGTGGCGGCGGCAGACCACCACCTGGGTGCCGCCGGCGGGGGCCACGGCGCCATCGCCGATCTGGCTCCAGTCGGTCAGGTTGCCGGTGAGCATGGCGCCGTAGTCGGCGGTGGAGATGTAGGAGCTGTTGGGCACGGCGGCGGTGGCCACCACACCCATCATCAGGGTGTTCACGGCGCGCACGGTCAGGCCGGCGGTCTCGGCGGCGGACAACTGGCCAGCGCCGAATTCCACGTTGTAGGGTTCCTTGAACATGAAGGGGGCCACGTCGGACACGCCGAAGTCAGGCACCAGTTCCTCGCCGGTGGGGGCGCCTACGCCCGGGTCCACGCCTACCACGGGGCAGGTGTAGTAGCCATCGGCCTCCGGGGTGGCGGAGCAGGAGGCGTCGGCGGCCTTCAGGCGGGAGATGGCCTCGGCGCGGGCCAGGGGGTTAACGCCCCAGACGGAACCGCCGGCGGAACGCTTGATGAACAACACCTTCTGGCCGCGGATGGAGGCGGGGATGGAGGCGTCGCTCTTGATGTAGCCCAGGAAGGCGCGGCCGGCGGAGGTGCCGCTGGTGGCCTTGTACTTGTAGAAGCCGGCATCCATCATGCCGGTCATGATGGACTCCATGAACTCGTCAGGGGCGGAGGCACCGGACATGAAGATGGTGATGGCGCCGGCGGTGTCGGTGGGGCTGGCGGGGGCGGTGGCGAAGGCGGCGGGGGCGACCAGGGCGGCGGCCACGGCCAGGGGGAGGTGCTTCAGTTTCATGTCAAAACTCCTAAATCAAGAAGAGGTACGACCTGCCCGGTGCACCGGGCAGAAGACGGAATAAGCCGGGATCAGGCAGCCTTGCGACGACGGGCCATGAAGCCCACCAGGCCCAGACCGGCCAGCATCAGGGCGTAGGTCTCGGGTTCGGGTACCGGGGTGATCAGCAATCCGCCATCGGCGGACAGGGTTGCGAAATTGGCCAGATCCAGTTGCTTGACCTTGGTGGTGGTGGAGCCAGAGGCCACGGTTTCGTAGAACATCCAGATGCCCAGGCTGTCGCCGATGCCGCCGTCATTGGCGAAGTCGGCCTTGCCGCCGATGTTGTTGCCCCAAATCACGCCACCGGAGTAAGCATTGCCATCGGCGGAAGTGGCGGTGCCGGAGGCATTGATGGCGTTGGAAGTGTTGTCGCCAAGGGGGTTGACAGCAGCCAGATGGGTGGCGGCACCGCCAGACCAACCGCGGAATTGAGCATAGGTCTGGGTGGAACCGGCGAATCCGGTGGCCACGGTGAGGGCCGCACGGTCGGCACTGAAGGCATCGAAGCCCGCCACGTTCCAGCGCAGGTTGCCCAGGTCGCTGGTTTGCCCCAGGAAGCTGGTCATCAGGGCATCGGCGGCAAAGGAGAATGTGGGCTGGGGGGCAACGGCCACGGGAGATGCCAGGGCGGAGGCGAAATCATTCAGGGTGATGCCCAGATCCCGGGTGTAGGACCGGTCATCGGCGGCTTCGGCGGTGCCGTTGTTGTCCCACACGGACAGGAACAACTCGCCGTTTCCGGGGCTGTTCAGACCGTTGTCGATCTTGGCCTGGGCGGCGCCAGAGGCAGCCAGCAGGCCGGCCAGGGCGATGAGGTGCAGTTTCATACTTGAATCTCCTGTAGGGTCAAACGTCGAAAAGCAGTGCGGGGCGACATCCCCAGGGACCATCCCAGTCTCCAAGGAGGCAGAACCGTAGCGGGGCGCCAGGCCACCTTAACGCCAGGCTGTTACACATTTAATGGCTGCAACACCATGATAAATAAGCCTTTTTGCTCACATGGCGGCAAACGGGAACCATGGCCCAATCAAATGTTAGGGAGCTTGAATGACAGTTCGTCCGCGCCCGGACGATCGAAAAATGAGCCGAATGGCTCATACATGTGGATCCCGGTCAGGGTTTGGCTGTGTCCAGTGGGTGGAATTGAAGTTCAGCGGACCGCACTGCAGGCCTGGAATGTCCGGTTGGCTGCGCCCATGCATGCCTGCCAGGCCTGACGGTCTCTTTCCATGATGGAGCCGCAGGCCAGGTTGTCCCGCAAACGGGCGCTGTGGCACGCGGAAAGCTGCTGGGCTCTGGTCAACTCGCCGCCGGTGCCGGTGGCTGTTTCGGAGGTCGGGAATGGCGTGCCTTCCGCCGAGTCGTCGGTGCCATGCTGGCTGCTTGTGAAGGGTACCGAAGAATCGCCCCAGGCTTCGCCCTGCCCAACTTCTCCCGGGGAATGGACTTTGCTTTCGCCGGACTGATCGTTGGCAAGCGAGCCAACTTGCGCCACTACCGGATTGCCGACCATGTATTGAAATACCCAGCTACTGTATTTCCGGGCGCCCGAGAAAATGGCATAAGAGGCAGGGAAGTTGCCCGTCTTCCGCGGGGCTTTCTCCGACAGGCTGTATACCCCGGCAATCCCGGGGTTAGGCCCTTTCACCAGCCCCCACTCCACCGAACCAGTCATGGGGTCCTTATAAAGCCGACGAAGATGGCGGATGGTGTTCGGAAAGCGGGGGTCACGCAGCAGTTCTTCCAGATTCTTCGGCAGGCGCCGGGCCTGTCCCTGGGGCAAGGAGACATTCCAGAAACTTTCTATGGCCCTGCGGTACTGGTCGCCCACGAACAGCAGTTCCCTTTCCTTCTCCCTTTGGACGGTGGTCTGCCAGACCGTGCCTACCGCAGCCATGGCCACTCCCAGTATGGCGACGAAGAACATCACCCAGACCAGGGTGAATCCGCGCTGGCCATGGCGGTACGACGGGTTGGTCAGAAAAATTCCATGCATCAGATCGTCTGGGGCTTGCCCGGCGTGGGCCGGAACGGTTCCTGCTGCCGGAAGCTGGCTTCAGAACTCCTCCCTGGAGGGTCTTATCAAACCGAGGCGTATGGCCTCGGCCACGGCCTGGCCCCGCGTGCGCACATTGAGCTTGCCGCGGATGTTCTGCATGTGGTTCTTGGCGGTCATCACGCTGAGACTGAGGTTCAGGGCGACATCGGCATTGGACATGCCGTCCCGCACCATCTCCAGTACCTGGATCTCCCGCGCGGTGAGCAAGTTTCCCAGGCGGCTTGAAGTGGCTTGGCCGACGCTGTCCGAGGCGACCACGCGGGCATAGGTCGCCGAAAGGATGGGCATCAGCATTTCCAGCAGGTAGGCGGTTCGCTCGTCCAGACGCTGAACTCGGCTGAATCCGAACCAGAACTGGACGCCGCCATTGGGGCCCAGCAGCGCATGGGATGCGATGTTCCTGAGTTCCAGGCGAGACAGCGTGTCCACCGTGGCGATATCGCAGGTACCCCTTCCTTCGGGCGAAGGCAGAATGCACGGGCGCTGAGTAATCCGCCAATGACGTATGGCCATGGTGACCAGGCCATGACGGGGGTTGCACACGATCTCGAAGTGTTCCTGGCGGAAATACCGGCTGGCGCTGAAATAGCGCAGTTTCAAATCCCCATGCCCCTGTTCGGCATGGCCGCAGAGCAGTATTTCATGGGGCAGCAGCATGAATACCGGCCCCTGGACCCACGTAAAAAATTGCTTTGCGTTGCAGACTGCCAGCGAAGTTTCCAGGATATGCGTGATTCGGTAGCGGTCCTCGGCATCCACCAGTTGATGTGCTGCTTTCATGGCCCGGGTGTTCGAGAAGGACTTATGACTTATACGTACCGAATGTGATGATTTGGTGATGGGTTGATGAAGAAGGTCTGACAGACCCCACAGGGCGCAAGAATTCCTGATGTGGAGGGCCTGATGTGGAGGGCGGTGGCATGGTTGCCTCGATGGACCTGCCCGGCAGATATTCCAGCTATAAGCCATGTGCCGGAATTCTGATGGATGCGGCGCCTTGGTCAGCCATGGTTCATGGTGGCTGGAAAGTGACGCACCCGCCTTTCGCCAGGCGAAACGCCCTGGGCAAGGCTTGGAACTCGCAACGGTAATGCATGAGGTTGCCCACGGAGGATGGGCGCCCCAGGCCCAGCCCGGTGGGCTTGATCAGAATCTGGTCGTGCGTGCCCCGTGCCTTGGCGGCTGGTTCGGGCGGATGCTCAGCCCTTCAGTTCGGCGGTGACGTGGGGTTCGATGGCCTGCAGCAACTGCACGAACACCTTGGGGTTGCCGGCCACCACGTGACCGTTTTCCAGGTAGTTTTCGTTTCCGGCGAAGTCGCTCACCAAGCCACCCGCCTCCATGATCAGCAGGCAGCCGGCGGCGATGTCCCAGGGGCTTAGGCCGATTTCGAAGAAGCCGTCCATGTGGCCGGCGGCCACCCAGGCCAGGTCCAGGGCGGCGGAGCCGGGACGGCGCAGGCCGGCGGTCTTCCGCACCAGGTCCTTGAACATGCCCATGTAGGCGTCCAGGTGGGTGAAGTCGCGGAAGGGGAAGCCGGTGCCGATGAGGCTGTCCTGCAGCTTGTCCCGGCGGGTGACGCGGATGCGGCGCTCGTTGAGGAAGGCACCCCGGCCCCGGCTGGCGGTGTAGAGATCGTTGCGAACCGGGTCGTAGATCACGGCCTGGGAGAGCTGGCCCCGGTACAGCAGGGCGATGGAGACGGCGTACTGGGGCACGCCGTGGAGGAAGTTTGTGGTGCCGTCCAGGGGGTCGATGATCCACTGGTATTCGGATTCGCCCACTTCGCCGCCGGATGCACCCGTTTCCTCCCCCAGGATGGCATGTCTGGGGTAGGCCTCCAGCAGGGTCTGGATGATGGCCTGTTCCGCCATCTGGTCCACTTCGCTGACGAAGTCGTTCTCGCGCTTGACGCGCACGGTGAGGCGGTCCACGTTAAGACTGCCGCGGTTGATGATGGCGCCAGCGCGCCGTGCGGCTTTCACCGCCGTGTTGAGCATCGGGTGCATGGTTGTATAAAGAGCGTTTGAATTCGGCGTCGATTTTACCGTGAACCAGCCCATTTCCTTAGCCAATATACGCATCGTCCTCCTGGAAACCAGCCACCCGGGCAACCTGGGAGCCGTGGCCCGGGCCATGAAGGTCATGGGTTTGAGCGACCTTCGCCTGGTCACGCCCAAGTGCGCGATCGATGACGAGGCCCGGGCCCGGGCCTCCGGTGCGGTGGATGTGCTGGAGGCGGCCCGGCTCTGCGCCAGCCTGGACGAGGCCCTGGCGGACACGGTGCTGGCGGCGGCCTGCACATCCCGACGCCGGGATTTGCCTCATCCCGCCTATACCCCGCGCCAGGCCGCTCCGGAACTGCTTGACCTGGCAGGCTCCGCGCCCGTCGCCATTGTCTTCGGCTCCGAAACCTTCGGCCTCTCGAATGAACAACTCATGAAATGCCGCTGGCTCATCAACATCCCCACCAATCCTGATTACGCCTCCCTGAACCTGGGGGCGGCAGTGCAGGTCGTGGCCTATGAACTGCGTAGCAGCCTGATGGACGCGCCTCTGGCCCTGCCGGAGTTCGAGCCGGCCACCCACCAGGCGGTGGAGGCCCTGCTGGCGGAGATGGAGCGCACCCTGGTGGACATCGGCTTCCTGGATCCGGCCCACCCCAAGCGGCTCATGCCCCGTTTGCGGCGCTTCTTCGCCAAGGCCGGGCTGGAAAAGGAGGAGGTGGCCATCTGGCGGGGCATCCTCGGTGCGGCCAAGGGGGGAATCAAGCCTTGAACCGGAACGTGTGCCGAATTTGACCGGATTGGTCGGGAATTGGGACAATTCGCTCCTTAATCTTTTCTGAATATTCAAATGTTCGCCAGACTGCGGGAAGACATCCGTGTCGTGTTCGACCGGGACCCGGCGGCGCGCACCTTCTTCGAGGTGCTGACGACGTACCCGGGGCTGCATGCCATTCTTTGGCATCGCATGTCCCATGGTCTGTGGCATATGGGGTTCAAGTGGCTGGCGCGGCTGTCCAGCACCATCGCCCGCTGGTTCACCGGCATCGAGATCCACCCGGGCGCCAGGATCGGCCGCCGGGTGTTCATCGATCACGGCATGGGCGTGGTGATCGGCGAGACGGCGGAGATCGGCGACGACTGCACCCTTTATCACGGTGTGACGCTGGGCGGCACTTCCTGGCAGAAGGGCAAGCGGCATCCCACCCTGGAGGCGGGGGTCATCGTCGGCGCGGGGGCCAAGGTGCTGGGTCCCATTACCCTGGGAGCCGGCGCCAAGGTGGGCTCCAACGCGGTGGTGGTGAAGAGCGTGCCGGCCGGCGCCACGGCGGTGGGTATTCCCGCCCGCATTCTGGATAGCGAGTCGGACAAGGAAAGGGAAGAAAAGGCCAAGCAGATGGGCTTCTCCGCCTATGGCGTGGGGGCGGACATGAATGACCCCATGGTGAAGGCCATCCACGGCCTCATCGAGCATTCCTCCAACACCGACAAGCGCCTGGACTGGATCGTGACAGAGTTGCAGCGCCTGGGAGCCAGTCCTGAAGGGAAGAAACCGGACGACCATTTCGACCCGGATTCCTTAAACAAGATGGTTGATTGATTTTTGTCAGGATGAATAGTTGACTGTTTTTCTCGGGATTAGTAGAGTGGTAGCACCTTATCCCTTCGAGCGAGGCACACCATGCGTCTGACCACCAAAGGCCGTTTCGCTGTAACCGCCATGATTGACCTGGGCATGCGCCACCAGCGCGGCCCCGTGACCCTGGCTGGCATCAGTGAGCGCCAGCGTATCTCCCTGTCCTATCTGGAGCAACTGTTCGGGCGCCTGCGCCGGCAGGGCATCGTGGACAGCGTGCGGGGCCCCGGTGGCGGGTACACCCTGGCCTTGCCCATGGACGATATCTCCGTGGCCAGCATCATCCGTGCCGTGGACGAGCCTATCGACGCCACCCAGTGCGGTGGCCTGGGCAACTGCCATGACGACCGGGAATGCATGACCCATGACTTGTGGATGAGCCTGAACGCCCGCATCTACGACTATCTGGAATCCGTGCATCTGGGCGAGCTGGTGCGCAAGCAGTTGCAAAAGGAGGCCGACGAAGCGTCCGGCAAGACTGAAGCAAGGAAGCATGACCACCGCGTCATCGGTTCGGCGGAATTGAAGGCCGTGGTCCACGGCTGAACACGAAGAAAAAGGTTCAACATGGTCAAGACCCCCATTTACCTCGACTACTCGGCCACCACCCCGGTGGACCCCCGCGTGGCCGCCCAGATGATTCCCTATCTCACCGAGAAGTTTGGCAATCCGGCCTCCCGTTCCCACAGCTTTGGCTGGGTGGCGGACGCGGCGGTGGAGGAGGCCCGTGCTCACGTGGCAGCCCTGGTGAACGCCGACCCCAAGGAGATCGTCTGGACCTCAGGCGCCACCGAATCCAACAACCTGGCCATCAAGGGCGCCGCCCACTTCTATTCCGGCAAGGGCAAGCACCTGATCACAGTGAAGACCGAGCACAAGGCGGTGCTGGACACCTGCCGGGAACTGGAGCGGGAAGGTTTCGAGGTGACCTACCTGGGCGTGCAGCCCAACGGGCTGCTCGACCTCGAGGAGCTCAAGTCCGCCATCCGTCCGGACACCATCCTGGTCTCCGTCATGTTCGTGAACAACGAGATCGGCGTCATCCAGGACATCCCGGCCATCGGCGAGCTCTGCCGCGCCAGTGGCATCATTTTCCACGTGGACGCCGCCCAGGCCACGGGCAAGGTGGAAATCGACCTGCAAAAGCTGAAGGTGGACCTCATGTCCTTCTCGGCCCACAAGACCTACGGCCCCAAGGGAATCGGCGCGCTGTATGTGCGGCGCAAGCCCCGGGTGCGCCTGGAGGCCCAGATGCATGGCGGCGGGCACGAGCGCGGCATGCGTTCCGGCACCCTGGCCACCCATCAGATCGTGGGCATGGGCGAGGCCTTCCGCATCGCCAGGCTGGAGATGGGCACCGAGACCGAGCGCATCCGGCACCTGCGCGACAAGCTCTGGTACGGCCTGCAGGATATCGAGGAAGTGCACCTGAACGGCGACCTGGAGCGCCGCATCGCCGGCAACCTGAACGTGAGCTTCAATTTCGTCGAAGGCGAGAGCCTCATCATGGCCATCAAGGACCTGGCCGTGTCCTCCGGCTCCGCCTGCACCTCCGCCAGCCTGGAGCCCTCCTACGTGCTCAAGGCCCTGGGGCGCAACGACGAGCTGGCCCACAGTTCCATCCGCTTCACCATCGGCCGCTTCACCACCGAGGAAGAGATCGACTACACCGTCAAGCTGCTGCACGAGAAGATCGGCAAGCTGCGCGAGATGTCCCCCCTGTGGGAGATGTACAAGGACGGCATCGATCTCAACACCGTGCAGTGGGCGGCACATTAACTTCGTGTGAAGGAGGAAGGGAGAAGGGTCAAGGGTAACAGCGCCACACCCTTCCCCCTTTACCCTTTCCCCTTTACCGCGACGCAAGGAGCAAAAAATGGCATATAGCGAACAGGTTCTGGACCACTACGAGAATCCCCGCAACGTGGGTGCCTTCGAGAAGGATGATGCCGGTGTGGGCACCGGCATGGTGGGTGCCCCCGCCTGCGGCGACGTGATGAAGCTGCAGATCAAGGTGAACGAGCAGGGTGTCATCGAGGACGCCAAGTTCAAGACCTATGGCTGCGGCTCCGCCATTGCTTCCTCTTCCCTGGTGACCGAATGGGTCAAGGGCAAGACCCTGGACGAGGCCATGAACCTCAAGAACACCCAGATCGCCGAGGAACTGGCCCTGCCGCCGGTGAAGATACACTGCTCCATCCTGGCGGAGGACGCCATCAAGGCGGCCGTGGCGGACTACAAGCAGAAGCATGGCGCCGTTGCTGGCAGCGCCGAGTACACCGCCTGCAACCCGCCCAAGGAGCACTGACATGGGCGCCGCAAACTGCGCTGTACCCGAGGGTATGCCCTCCGACGTCTCCCAACTGGGCATGGGGCCCGCCGCCCAGGTCGGTTCGGTGACCCTGTCAGAGCGGGCCGCCACCCACATTCGCAACTTCCTGGAGAAGCGCGGCAAGGGCCTGGGCATCAAGCTGGGCGTGCGCACCTCCGGTTGCTCCGGCATGGCCTACAAGCTGGAGTTCGTGGACGCGGAAGACCCGGAAGACCAGCGCTTCGAGAGCCACGGCGTGGCCATTTACATCGACCCCAAGAGTCTCTCCTACCTTGCAGGCACCGAGCTGGACTACGTGCGAGAAGGCCTGAACGAGGGCTTCAAGTTCAACAACCCCAACGTCAAGTCCGAGTGCGGCTGCGGGGAATCGTTCAACGTCTGAATTCTTGAAGGGTGAAGGGGGAAGGGATAAGGGTAAAACCCCGCGCCACCTCTTCTCCCTTCCCCCTTTGCCCTTCACCGCATGACCCTCGACTTCTCCAAAAGCCATTTCGAACTCTTCGGCCTGCCGGTGTCTTTCGGCGTGGACGCCGGGTGCCTGGACCAGGCCTACCGGGACATCCAGGCGGAGATCCACCCGGACAAGTTTGCCCATGCGGGGGAAGCGGAGAAGCGGCTGTCCATGCAGTGGACCACCCGGGTGAACGAGGCCTACCAGACCCTGAAGAAACCCTTCGAGCGGGCCCGCTATCTGCTCCAGCTGCAGGGCATCGACGCCATGGACCCCAAGAACACGGTGATGCCGCCGGACTTCCTCATGCAGCAGATGGAATGGCGGGAGGCCCTGGCGGAGGCTGCCCAGTCCAGGGACGAGGGCGCATTGCAGAAGCTGGAGAAGGATCTGCGCGCCCACGCCACGGCCTTGCAGGGCGAGTTGGCCCGCCTTATCGACGAAGACAAAAACTACCCCCGCGCCGGCGAAACCTTGCGCAAGGTGCGTTTCATGGACAAGCTTCTGGAAGAGACCGATGCGGCTTACGAAGAGTTGTGAAACGTGAAATGTGACTCGCCGCAATGCGGCTCAAGTGAAATGTGATGGACTGAACGTAGCGCCGCATTTCACCTTTCACATTTCACGTTTCACCTTTCACGGTAATCTCATGGCCCTGCTGCAAATCGCCGAACCCGGCCTTTCCACCGCGCCCCACCAGCACCGGCTGGCGGTGGGCATCGACCTGGGTACCACCAACTCCCTGGTGGCCACGGTGCGCAACGGCGTGTCCGTGGTGCTCAACGACGCCCGGGGCCACGGCCTGCTTCCCTCCGTGGTGCGTTATCACGCCGACGGTTCCACCACCGTGGGCCTGGCCTCCCAGGCCAAGGCGGCGGAGGACCCCCACAACACCATCATCTCGGTTAAGCGCTTCATGGGGCGGGGCATCAAGGACATCCCGGACGTCGCCACCATGCCCTACAAGTTCGTGGATGCACCGGGCATGGTGCAGTTGAAGACCGTGGCCGGCGTCAAGAGCCCGGTGGAAGTGTCCGCCGAGATCCTCAAGATCATGAAGCACCGGGCCGAGGCGGCCCTGGGGGGAGAACTGGTGGGGGCGGTGATCACCGTGCCGGCCTATTTCGACGACGCACAGCGCCAGGCCACCAAGGATGCCGCCCGGCTGGCGGGCCTCAACGTGCTGCGCCTGCTGAACGAGCCCACCGCCGCGGCCATCGCCTACGGCCTGGACAACGCCGCCGAGGGGATTTACGCGGTGTATGACCTGGGGGGCGGCACTTTCGACATCTCCATTCTCAAGCTCACCAAGGGCGTATTCGAGGTACTGGCCACCAATGGCGATTCCGCCCTGGGGGGGGACGACTTCGACCGTCGCATCTACTGCTGGGTGCTGGACCAGGCCAAGATCCACACCCTTTCGGACCAGGACAAGACCCTCCTCATGGCACACGCCCGGGAGGCCAAGGAAAACCTGTCGGACCACGGCGAGGCCCACATCACCGTGGTGCTGTCCACGGGCGAGGTCATCAACCTGCGTCTCACTGAGGCAGAGTTCAACGAAATGACCGCCAGCCTGGTGAACAAGACCCTCACCCCCACGCGCAAGGCCCTGCGGGATGCGGGTCTGCAGCCCGAGGACGTAAAGGGCGTGGTGATGGTGGGGGGTTCCACCCGCATCCCGCGTATCCAGGCCGCCGTGGGCGAGTTTTTCGGCCAGACTCCACTGACCAATCTGGACCCGGACAAGGTGGTGGCCCTGGGAGCCGCCATCCAGGCCAACGTGCTGGCCGGCAACAAGAGCGGCGACGAGTGGCTGCTGCTGGATGTGGTGCCCCTGTCCCTGGGCCTGGAGACCATGGGTGGTCTCACCGAGAAAATCATTCCCCGCAACGCCACCATTCCCACCGCCCGGGCCCAGGAATTCACCACCTTCAAGGACGGTCAGACCGCCATGAGCATCCACGTGGTGCAGGGTGAGAGGGAACTGGTGTCCGACTGCCGCAGCCTGGCCCGTTTCGAATTGCGCGGCATTCCCCCCATGGTGGCCGGCGCGGCCCGCATCCGTGTCACCTTCCAGGTGGACGCTGACGGTTTGTTGTCCGTCACTGCCCGGGAGATGGGCACGGGCATCGAGTCACACATCGCCGTGAAGCCGTCCTACGGCCTTACCGACGATGAAGTGGCCACCATGCTGCAGGACTCCTACGCCCACGCCCAGGACGACATGGCCGCCCGCAACCTGGCCGAGGCCAAGGTGGACGCCCGGCGCCTGGCCGAGGCCACGGAGGCGGCCCTGGCGGAGGACGGTGACAGGCTGCTGCTCCCCGCCGAGCGGGCGGCCATTGAAGAACTGCTGCGCGCCCTCAAATCCGCCTTGCAGGGCGATGACCTGATCGCCGTGAAACGGGCCAGCGACCGCCTTAACCAGGGCACGGGCGAGTTCGCCGCCCGACGCATGGACGCCAGCGTGAAGCGGGCCCTCACCGGCCACAAGCTGGATGAACTGGAGATATAGGAATGGAAAGATGCCCCAACTGATCGTCCTGCCCCACGTGGAGTTGTGTCCCAACGGCGCCGTCATCGATGCCCAGAAGGGCGTGTCCATCTGCGACACCCTGCTGGAGAACGGCATCGAGATCGAGCACGCCTGCGAGAAATCCTGCGCCTGCACCACCTGCCACGTCATCCTGCGGGAAGGCTACGAGAGCCTGTCCGAGGCCACGGAGTTGGAAGATGACCTGCTCGACAAGGCCTGGGGCCTGGAGCCCACTTCACGCCTCTCCTGTCAGGCCCTGGTGGGCAGCGAGGACCTGATCGTGGAAATCCCCAAGTACACCATCAACATGGTGAAGGAAGGACACTAAACAAAGTTGGCAGTTGTCAGTAGGCAGTTGGCAGAAAACACGCCGCTGTTTGCCGTTGCTGAGGACTGCATACTGCCTACAGGAGACTTATCATGAAATGGACCGACACCCTGGACATCGCCATCGCCCTGGAGGAACACCATCCGGAGGTGGACCCGCGCTACGTGCGCTTCACGGATTTGCATCGCTGGGTCATGGAATTGCCGGACTTCGCGGACGATGCCAACCGCTCTGGCGAGAAGATTCTCGAGGCCATCCAGATGGCCTGGATCGAGGAGCGGGATTGAAACTCATCGTACTCATGCTGGCGGCCCTGATGGTCGCCCCCGTCTTGGCCGCCGAGCCCCTGGGCTTCAAGGGCCATAGCATTGGCACCTCCAGCGTCGCGGTCACCCGGGACCCCAGGTTCGACTGCCGCGTGGTGCGCGCTCCCACGGCGGACCAGGTCTGCTCCCTGCGGCCCAAGGAGCAGGAGACCATCGCTGGTGCCCGGGTGGCGAGCCTCTATTACTTCTATGATCAGGCCCGCCTGACGGGTATCACCATCAGCTTGCCTGAGAGCCATTTCCAGGCCGTGGCCCAGGCCCTGGAGGCCAAGTACGGTCCGGCCCAGACCAGCGTGGAGGCGGTGAAGAACCTGAAAGGCGACAGCTTCGAGAATCGCACCCTCACCTGGCGCCAGGGGGAAGCCCGACTCCAGTTCCAGCGCTATGCAGGGCGCCTGGACCAATCCCTGCTTAAGCTCAACGACGAGGCTGCCGCCGAACGCATCCGCCAACGTCGCTCCCGGGACCCCGGGCAGGACCTCTGATCCCCTGGTAACAGGGCGCTCTCTTCCTGCCCCGGGTTTTCATGGGGATGAAGACAATGTCCATGGAGGACTCGAGCAGGATCCGAATGGCCCCGCCGAAGCAGAGGGCCCCTTTGCTATGGGCTGATGCTGTTTGCCCGGCGCCGAGAAGGGACCTTTGTCAAGAACATCAGGGTTGGCCCGTGACGGGCCGATGATGTGTGCCGCCCATGAGGCCACGGTAAGGGGGGCGTTCAGGCTGCCGCTCTAATTTCCTGGCGCGGGGGACAGGGTGTTGCCTTCGAAAACGATTCCTTGCAAAGGCGTGCCCAAGGTCTGCTGACGCAGTTTCGCACCCTTTTCAAAGGGGATGGGGGTGGACACGAAGGTGTTGCCGACGATGGTGTTGTCGTCGTCCTCCACCCGCACGCCCACGGCCACATCGACGAAGCGGTTTCCCCGTACCTGATTGTGGCTGGCGTGGTCGGGAAAGTGGCCCGGGGCCAGATAGGGGGGGTCGCCGCAGTCCCAGCTGCTCAGGTCCCTGCTTTGCCGCGAGGCGATCCACACGCCCACCTTCTCGTCCTCGATGGTGTTGCCCTGTATCAGATTGTGGTCGGCGTGCTGCCAGCGGGGCACGCTCTGGGGGTTGGTGTTGATGTGTTCCTGGCAGTTCTTGTACAGGAATATGCCACCCGCGGCGTTGTCGAAAATGCGGTTGCCCACCAGCCGGTTGTGGGCGGAGGAATCGATGGCGATGCCTTCCCGCAGGCCCGAGCCGAACCGGTAGCGGGGAAAGCTGCCGTGGCCGTTGCCGGTCACCGTGGTGTTGAGGATTTCGTTTTTCCTGGAACTGTGCTCCAGGTAGATGCCCGAGGAACCCGAGCCACTCACGTGGCTGTCGGCGATGCGCACCTGGCTGACGTAGTCGTCCAGGTAGATGCCCACGCGCTGGCTGTCCCGGACGCTAACGTTCTCCAGGACGATGTGGTGGGGAGTGATGCGGTAAAGGGTCTCCCGGTCATGGCGTTTGGCCTTGACGCCATCCGGCTCCAGGCGGGCCACGCGGATGCCGTTGCCGCCCCCCCGGACATGGCAGTTCCTGACCGTGACCTGGCTGACGGGCTGCCGGCCACCGATGAGGATGCCCCAGTCCAGTCCCCGGGCATCGATCTGGGCGCCTCGGCAATCCAGTTCCACGCCGCTTGCGGTGATATGGATGGATGTGCGGTAGCGGCAGGCAGGTTCCAGGCGGGTGTCCTGGGTGACGGTGATGGCCTCGGGGACAGGGCAGTCCGGCAAGGCGCCGCCCATGGCCCAGGCCTGGGCACTTAACAGCAGTACCAGCGAAAGTGGCGGCAGCATCGTGTAACGGCCTGAAGAAGGCCTTCAATGATCCCGGGATGGGCGGGCGAAGTCCTCGATGGCATCCATGAGGGCCTCGGCCCAGACCTGGGGCGGCCGGTCGGCACGGGGCAGGTGGATGAGGCGGATGCCCCGCTGCCGGCAGGCTGCCTGGTCCACCACTGACAGGTCCTCCCCGGTCACCACCAGCAAGGCCAGCTTGGGGCAGCCGTCGATGTCCGGCCCCGTGACGGATGACTCATGGGTGACGCCGATGGTGGCCCGCCAGAGGTGGTCCACGCATTCCCCGGCCTGGGTATGGGGATGTTCCACCCAGACGTGGTCGAAGCCGGGTATGCGCATTTCACCGGGCATGGCGGCCCGGTCCAGCAGGACGATGTAGTGCTTCATGGCTTGGCTAGGTTTGCAGGGATTGGATGATGTGGATCAGGGCCGATGAATCAAGTTCCCCTTCGCCCCTGGCCACCAGGGCGTCCATGGCAGAGGCGGCCTGTGCCGTCACGGGCAGGGCCACGCCCGCCATCATGGCTTCCGCCAGGACCAGCCCCAGGTCCTTCTTGTGCAGTCGGGCCTTGAAGCCGGGGATGAAATTCCCGTCCAGCATGCGCTGGCCGTGGACCTCCAGGATGCGGCTGTAGGCGAAGCCCCCCAGCAGGGCCTGGCGCACCTTGGTGGGATCGACATCTTCCCGCTGGGCGAAGGTGAGGGCCTCGGCTACGCCCATCAGGGTGGCGGAAACGACAATCTGGTTGCATGCCTTGGCCACCTGGCCGGCACCGGTGTCGCCTACATGGACGATGTTCTGTCCCATCAGCTGGAGCAGAGGCAGCACCCGTGTGAAAGCGTCCGTGGGGCCCCCCACCATGATGGACAGGGTGCCTGTCCTGGCGCCTGCCTCGCCGCCGGACACGGGGGCATCCATCCAGATGACGCCCCTTCCCGCCAGGCGGGCGCTGCAGGCGCGGGTGGCGGTGAGGGAAGTGGTGCCCAGGTCCACCACCACGCTGGCAGTCCCAAGCCCCTCTGCCGCGCCCCGGGGTCCGAACATGACGGATTCCAGGGCCGAGTCGTCGGCCACATTGACGAAGAGGATGTCCGAGCCGGCCGCGGCCAGGAACGGGGATTCCGCCACCCGGGCGCCGGCTGCCCGGAGTGCCTCCGCGCTGGAGAGGGTGCGGTTATGTACGGTGAGGAGTACGCCGCCCTTGCTCAAGTTGAGGGCCATGGGCCTGCCCATGGTGCCCAGGCCGATGAATCCGGCGGAGGCAGCCGGTGACATCACAAGGCTTCGTTGTCCGGGGCCTTCTCGGTTTTTTTCGGCACCTGCATTTGCTTCTGCACTTCATCCAGGCCTTTGGGAGGGTGCAGGCGCTGGTTCGTGCCCCAGCTGAGGTCGCGGGCCTGGGGACGCCGGTGGCGGCGGCGGTAGGTGAAGCGCAGATTCCAGATCACGAACCCCGCCGAGATCAGCAGGATGCCACTGATCTTGCCGATGAAGGCCTCCAGCACGATGGTGGCGATCAACCCCATCAGCACGTAGAGATAGGGGAGCGGCTCGTATAGCCAGTCCGGTACGTTTTTGAGCATTGTCTCCTCCTACTTGGACCGAGTTTATCAAGCTTGATGCAATTTGCCGGAAAAATCGCCGCAGTTCAGCGCAGGAAGGCGATCCAGAAGGGTAGGGTGACGAGAAACAGCAGGCTGCTCCAACTTGCCGTCAGGGCCGCTGCGCGCACATCCAGGTTGAAGCGGTCGGCGAAACTGGCGGCCATGAGCATGGTGGGCATGGCCGTTTCCAGCACGGCGGCGGTCTGGGCGGGATGGAGTTCGCCGAAAATGAGCCGGGCCAACCCCAGGGCCAGCATAGGGGCCAGCAGGAGCTTGATGGCCACCGCGGCCAGCACCGGCCGGGTGGGACGCAGGTCGCCCCAGGGAATGGACAGGCCCAGGGTGAACAACATGATGGGGATGGTGGCCTGGCCCATGAACTTGGCCGCCTTGATGAGGGGAGTGACGTCGATGCCCGACAGGTTCACCGCGAAGCCCAGCACGAAGCCCCATATGGGGGGCAGGGACACCATGGTGCGCAACAGGCTGGTGCCTTGTCCCCCTTCGTGCCCCAGGCGCGTGGCGATCCAGACCCCGAAGGTCCATACCAGGGGCGTGGATGCCAGCACGTCGGCGAAGGCGGCGTAGCTGCCGCCTATATCTCCATACAGGAAGGTCAGGGTGGGGTAGCCCATGAACAGGACGTTGCCGAAGATGCCTGCCAGCAGGATGGCGGATCGGGTTTCCCGGGCCAACCCCTGTCCCAGGCGGCTATGGAACAGCAGGGGGTAGAGCAGCGCGAAGGCCAGGGCGATGCCCAGGAGGGTGATGACGGGTACGGTCAGAAGCTGGGGCGTGATTTCCGCCTGGGCGGAGAGGGCGAACAGCAGGGGCGGGGCAAACACGTCCACCACCAGACGGTTCAGGTTGACGCGGAGGGTGGCGGCAGGAAACTGGGGTCGAAACCTTACCCAGAGTCCGCCGGCCATCACCAGCAGGGCGATGGGCAGCCAGACCTGGAGGAGGAGCTGGAGGAGGAAGGCGGGGGTCATGGGGGAATTGTAGGGGGCTGTACTTCATTCCGGCTAAGGCCGGGGTCCACGGGTTTCGCCTTGATCTACCGGCGTCACTGCGCCACGGATGTTTGGCCGGGGGTGCCCGGCAGCACGTTACTCTTCTTGAGCGGCCAAGAAGAGTAACCAGAAGAAGGCCGCCCCGCTTCGTGGCCCTTCGGGTGCCCAATTTTTTCGAGCCCGTTCGGGCGGCTGCGCAACTCGTCCTGCGGGCTCAGACAGTGCTCGCCGACTTCCCCCGCACGGCCTCGAAAAAATTGGCGACTCAGAGGGGGCTAAAAGCGGCGGCACGCGATGGATTTCCCCCCCCCTCTGCCGGCGCCGGGAATTTTGGACTTGGCTGGGGTTGCCGAAGGCCAGCGAAAGGTGTCTGAGCGAAGCGAGTTCTTTCGCTGCCCTAGACAAGTTCGAAATTCCCGGGGTTTCGCCGAAAGCGGGGGCGGCCTTCTTTTGGTTCCTTTTCTTGCCCGGCCAAGAAAAGGAACTAGCTGCCGGGCTACCCCCGGCCAATCACCCCTTTTTGAGTGGGTGCCTCAATGCAATCACCGGGCCCTATCGGAGGTAAGTGACTTACTCCTCCCCCGCCTCCATGCCCAGTTCATTGATCTTTCGCGTCAGGGTATTCCGCCCCCAGCCCAGCAGGTTGGCGGCCTCGATCTTGCGTCCGCCGGTTTGCTGCAGGGCCACGCGGATGAGGGTGCGCTCGAACTCCTTGGTGAGGTGGTCCAGGATGCCGGACTCCCCCCGGGCCAGTTCCGCCTGGGCGGTGCGGGCCAGGGCCTCGGACCAGTTGATGGCGATGCCCCCGGGCTGGGTACTGGCCTCGGCGGGCAGGTCCTTGGGCTCGATGGCCTGGCCGGGAGCCATGACCGTGAGCCAGTGGCACAGGTTTTCCAGTTGCCGAACGTTGCCGGGGTAGGGCAGGGCGGAGAGCGCCTTCATGGCCTCGTCGGACACCTGCTTCATTTCCACGCCCAGGTCCTGGGCACTCTTCTTCAGGAAGTGGCGCACCAGCAGGGGGATGTCTTCGCGCCGGTCCCGCAGGGCGGGGATCTTGATGCGGATGACGTTGAGGCGGTGGAACAGGTCTTCCCGGAACAGGCCCTGGCGCACCCGGTCCTCCAGTTGCTGGTGGGTGGCGGCGATGACCCGCACGTTGACCCGAACGGGGGCATGGCCACCCACCCGGTAGAACTCCCCGTCCGCCAGCACCCGCAGCAGCCGGGTCTGGAGGTCGGAGGGCATGTCGCCGATCTCGTCCAGGAACAGGGTGCCGCCGTCGGCCTGCTCGAAGCGGCCCCGGCGGGAGGTGGTGGCGCCGGTGAAGGCGCCACGCTCATGGCCGAACAGTTCGGATTCCAGCAGATCCTTGGGGATGGCGGCGGTGTTCAGGGCGATGAAGGGCTTGTCCCTGCGCGGGCTGTGGCGATGCAGGGCATGGGCCACCAGTTCCTTGCCGCTGCCGGTCTCGCCGGTGATCAGCACCGTGGCGTGGGACTGGGCCAGGCGGCCGATGGCCCTGAAAACGTCCTGCATGGCCGGGGCCTGGCCCAGCATGGCCTCGCCCATGGGGCCCGCCTCCAGGCCCACTACTTCATCCCCGCGCCCGCCTTCCTCCAGGGCCCGATGGATGAGTTCCAGGGCATGGTTCACGTCGAAGGGTTTGGGCAGGTATTCGAACGCGCCGCCCTGGAAGGCCGACACGGCGGAATCCAGGTCGGAATAGGCGGTCATGATGATGACCGGCAGGCGTGGGTGCTCAGCCTTGAGCTTTTCCATGAACTCCAGGCCGCTCATTCCAGGCATGCGGATGTCGGAGAGAATGGCGCCGGGCGTTTCCCGGTCCAGGGCCCGCAAGGCGGATTCGGCGTTGTCGAATATGCGGTGGGACAGGTTCTCCCGGGCCAGGGCCTTCTCGAACACCCAGCGGATGGAACGGTCGTCGTCAATGATCCAGACGGGTTTCATGTGATTTCCAGTAGGGGAGTGGGTAGTGGGGAGTGGAAACTGGGGGGAAGGGCGCGCGGTCACTCAACCCGACTCCCCACTCTTCGCTTTCCACTATCAGGGTCATCATTTAATCGGCAGATAAATTGAAAAACAGGTGTGGCCCGGCCGGCTGTCCACATGGATGGCGCCATCATGGCGCTGCACCAGGGATTGGGCCAGGGTCAGGCCCAGGCCGGAGCCCCCTTCCCGCCCGGACACCAGGGGCAGGAAGACCTGGCCCAGGATGTCCTCGGGGATGCCGGGGCCGTTGTCGATGACGTCCAGGCGGATGGCCTGTTTCCAGCGCTTCATGGCCAGGGTCACCTGGCGCGCCACCCGGGTCTTGAGGGTGATGCGGCCCTTGCCTTCCATGGCCTGGGCGGCATTGCGGGCGATGTTAAGCACGGCCTGGATGAGCTGCTCAGGGTCCCCCACCAGGTCCGGCAGGCTGATGTCGTAGTCCCGGCGGATCACCAATTGGGCCCCCGCCTCGGGCCTCTGACCCGAGCCGCCCCCCGAGGGGGCCAAGTCCATCTTTGGGCGGCCCGGCGATGGACTTGGAAGCTGGGTAAATTCCGCCATCAGCACGCTGCGTACCCGCTCAAGCACCTCATGCACATTGATGGACTCCACCACGGGCCGCTTGGCGGGGGTCAGCAGCTTGTCCAGCAGGCTTTGCAGGCGGTTGGTCTCCTGGATGACCACCTGGGTGTATTCCCGCAGATCCGAGTCCTCCAGTTCCGCCTCCAGCAGCTGGGCGGCCCCGCGAATGCCCCCCAGGGGGTTGCGAATTTCGTGGGCCAGCTGGCGTAGCAGGTTCTGGCTGGCCTGGCTCTGGGCCATGACCTGCTCGTCCCGGGCGATGCGCACGTTGCCCGCGGCCGGATGCAACTCGATCAAAGCCGCGTCCCCTTCGCCGTCCAGGGGCGTGACGGTGGCGCAAAGCACAACGCTGTGGCCATTGATGGGCAATACCAGGTCATGTTCGGTAAAAGAGGTGCCCTCTGATAGTGCATGATCTACTACACGCACCAATTCGGTGCAATCCATGGTCAGGCTGGCCAGGGGACGATCCAGGGCGTGGATGGCGGAAACACCCAACAGATTTTCCGCGGCGGGGTTGATATAGCGCGTCACCCGTTCCCCATCCACCACGAGGACGGCGGTGGCAAGAACGTCTGTGCTGGGTGGTTTGGCAGTGGTGTTCGTCATGGTTGTTATCTCTGGACGCTTCCAGATTAGCAAGAAACGGGCCACGGGAAGGGGGGTAAACCGGAGGTGGGAAATAGGGAGTGGGCGCAGGTATCGTCAGCGTTTCCCTCCCATTACCCACTTCCAACTCCCCGCTTCCCCGCCCACAATTGGCGCACATGATTCCACCTGGGAGCGGTAATGACCCGATACATCAACCTGGATGGCAACGAGGCCGCCGCTCGCATGGCCTTCCTCACCAATGAGGTGATCGCCATCTACCCCATCACGCCTTCCTCAAACATGGGGGAATGGGCGGATGAATGGGCCAGCCAGGGCAAGGCCAACCTGTGGGGCAGCGTGCCCCGCATCATCGAGATGCAGTCCGAGGGCGGCGCCGCCGGCGCCTTGCACGGTGCCCTGACGTCCGGCGCCCTGGCCACCAGCTTCACCGCCAGCCAGGGCCTGCTGCTGTATATCCCCAACCTGTACAAACTCGCCGGCGAGCTGACGCCCTTCGTGCTCCACGTGGCGGCCCGGGCCGTGGCCACCCACGCCCTGTCCATCTTCGGTGAGCATTCCGACGTCATGGCCTGCCGGCCCACGGGCTGCGCCCTGTTGTGCGCCGGCTCGGTGCAGGAAGCCCAGGATTTCGCCCTGACGGCCCAGGCCGCCACCCTGGCCGGGCGCCTGCCGGTGATCCACTTCTTCGACGGCTTCCGCACCTCCCACGAGGTGGCCAAGATCGAGGCGGTGGAAGAGGACACGGTGCGGGCCATGATCGACGACGAGCTGGTCATGGCCCATCGTCGCCGGGCCCTGTCGCCGGAGCATCCCGTCATCCGGGGCACTTCCCAGAACCCGGACGTGTTCTTCCAGTCCCGGGAGCGGGTGAATCCGCTCTACGAGGCCTTCCCCGGCATCATGCAGGCCGCCTTCGACCGCTTCGGTGAATTGACCGGTCGGCGCTACCGCCTGTTCGACTATGTGGGCGCGGCGGATGCGGAGCGGGTGCTGGTGCTCATGGGCTCCGGAGTGGAGACGGTCCACGAGACCGTGGAGCATCTGATGGAGGAGGGCGAGAAGGTGGGTGTGCTGAAGGTGCGCCTTTACCGTCCCTGGGGTGCCCAGTCTTTCCTCGCGGCCCTGCCACAGTCGGCCAGGGCGGTGGCCGTGCTGGACCGCACCAAGGAGCCGGGCGCCGACGGGGAGCCGCTTTACAAGGACGTGCTGGGCACCCTGGCCCAGGCTGCCGCGGATGGCCGGGTCATGCCCCGGGTCATTGGGGGGCGTTACGGCCTGGCGTCCAAGGAGTTCACGCCGGCCATGGTGAAGGCCGTGTTCGACGAACTGGCCAAGCCGTCACCCAAGCGCCAGTTCACCGTGGGCATCCGGGACGACGTGACCCGGTTGTCCCTGGACTGGGATCCGGCCTTCCGCACGGAGGCGGCGCAGAAGCTCCAGCACGCCGTGTACTGGGGCCTGGGGGCCGACGGCACCGTGTCCGCCAACAAGAACTCCATCAAGATCATCGGCGAGGCCACGGATCTGCATGCCCAGGGCTACTTCGTCTACGACTCCAAGAAGTCCGGCGCGGTCACCGTCTCCCATCTGCGCTTCGGCGATGCCCCCATCCGCTCCACCTACCTCATCGAGGAGGGCATGGCGGGCTTCGTGGCCTGCCATCAGACCGTGTTCCTGGGTCGCTACGACATGCTGGCCCATGCCAAACCGGGCGGCGTGTTCCTGTTGAATACGCCGGAACCGGTGGAGCGCGTGTGGGACAGCCTGCCCCAGGCCACCCGGGCCCGGATCCAGGCCAAGGGCCTGCAACTGTGGGTCATCGACGCCTACCGGGTGGCGGCGGACGCGGGCATGGGGCGGCGCATCAACACCATCATGCAGGCCTGCTACTTCGCCATCTCCGGCGTCCTGCCCCGGGATGCGGCCATGGCCGCCATCAAGCAGGCGGTGGAGAAGACCTACGGCAGGAAGAGCAAGCGCCTGGCGGACCTGAACTTCAAGGCCATCGACATGACCCTGGAACACCTCCATCAAATTGTCATTCCGGCGCAGGCCGGAATCCAGGAGGTCATGCCCTGGACCCCGGCGTTCGCAGGGGTGACAGAAATGCCCGACTTCATCCGCGACATCACCCTGCCCATCTACTACGGCAGGGGTGATGAGCTGCCCGTGTCCGCCATGCCCCTGGACGGCAGCTGGCCCGTGGGCACGGCCAAATACGAGAAGCGCAACATCGCCCTGGAAATCCCCGTGTGGGAGGCGGACCTGTGCACCCAGTGCGGCAAGTGCGTGCTGGTGTGCCCCCACAGCGCCATCCGTGCCCGGGCCTTCAACGAGGGCGAGGTGGCGAACGCGCCCCCCACCTTCAAGCATGTGCCCGCCCGCAGCAAGGACTACCCGGCCGGCACCCACATCAGCTACCAGGTGGCGCCGGAGGACTGCACCGGCTGCGGCGACTGCGTGGAGGCCTGCCCCATCCACGACAAGTCCAACGTCTCCCGCCTGGCGGTGAACATGGCGCCCATTACCCACGAACTCCGCTTGGCGGAGCGGGAGAACTTCGCCTTCTTCCTGAGGCTTCCCGAGTTCGACCGGGAGGCGATCAAGCACACCACCATCCCGGGCTCCGCCTTGCTGGACCCCCTGTTCGAATTCTCCGGGGCCTGCTCCGGCTGCGGCGAGACGCCCTACATCCGGCTGGCCACCCAGCTGTTCGGCGACCGCATGCTGGTGGCCAACGCCACGGGCTGCTCCTCCATCTACGGCGGCAACCTGCCCACCACGCCCTACACCACCAATGCGGAAGGGCGGGGGCCGGCCTGGTCCAACTCCCTGTTCGAGGACAATGCGGAATTTGGCCTGGGCATGCGCCTGGCGGCGGACAAGCTCATGGACTATGCCAAGCGCCTGGCCCGGGAGATGGCCGATGACATCGGTACCGAGGGTGGAAAAAGCTTGGTGACGGAACTGGTGGAGGCGAACCAGCGGGACGAGGCGGGCATCCGCGCCCAGCGCCGCCGCGTGGCCCTGCTGCTGGACCGGTTAGCCGCGTCGAAGCATCCCCGGGCCCGGGAACTGGCCTCCATCTCCGAGTGGCTCATCCGCCGTTCCGTGTGGATCATCGGCGGCGACGGCTGGGCCTACGACATCGGCTACGGCGGCCTGGACCACGTGCTGGCCCTGCCTTACGACGTGAACATCCTGGTGCTGGACACGGAGGTTTATTCCAACACCGGCGGCCAGACCTCCAAGGCCACCCCCATCGGCGCCGTGGCCAAGTTCTCAGCCGGCGGCAAGGCCACGGCCAAGAAGGACCTGGGCCGCCTGGCCAGCGACTATGGCCACGTGTACGTCGCCAACGTGGCCTACGGCGCCAAGGACACCCAGACCCTGCGGGTGTTCCACGAGGCCGAGGCCTACGAGGGGCCCTCCCTCATCGTCGCCTACAGCCCCTGCATCGCCCACGGCGTGGACATGCAGTACAACCTGCGCCAGCAGGACATGGCGGTGAAGTCCGGCCACTGGCCCCTGTACCGCTTCGACCCCCGGGTGGGCGAGTCCGGCGCGAACCCGTGGAAGCTGGACTCGGCGGCCCCCAGCCTTCCCATCAAGGACTTCATGCAGAGCGAGACCCGCTTCGCCATGCTGTCCCGCAGCCACCCCGAGGACGCGGAGCGCTTCCTGGCCACTGCGCAGAAAGCGGCGGAGGAACGTTTTGCCGCCTACAAGGCGCTGGCTGAGATGGCGCCTATCCACACGGTCCCAGACACTACCCCCTCCGGTTCCTCTGCCGGCAACGAACCCAAGACCGGCGCTTGAGACAGGAGTCCAGAAATGATTGATCTCTCCACCGACTACGTGGGCCTGAAGCTCAAGAACCCCCTGGTGCCCTCTGCCTCGCCCCTGTCCAAGCATCTGGACACGGCCCTGCGCCTGGAGGATGCCGGCGCGGCGGCCCTGGTGATGTATTCTCTGTTCGAGGAGGAACTGGATGCCGAGGCGGCCATGGCCGACCGGTTCCTGGTGCACGGCGACCTGGGCCATGGCGAGGCGGACAGTTACCTGCCAGACCACGGCAGCTTTACCGGCGGCCTGGACCGCTACCTGGAGCAGCTGCGGCGCCTCAAGGAGCGCCTGGAAATACCGGTGGTGGCCAGCCTCAACGGCGTGTCCCTGTCCGGCTGGGTGGATCTGGGCAAGGAGTTGCAGCGGTCCGGGGCCGACGCCCTGGAACTGAACGTCTATCACGTGGCTGCGGAGATGGCCCACTCGGGCGAGGCGGTGGAGGCCCGCTACCTGAGCCTGCTGGCGGAACTGAGGGGGGCGGTGAACCTGCCCATCATCATGAAGCTGTCGCCCTATTTTTCCTCTCTGCCCCATTTCGTGAAACAACTTGAGCAGGGCGGTGCCAGGGGCGTGGCTCTGTTCAACCGCTTCTTCCAGCCGGACATCGATCTGGAATGCCTGCGGGTGGAAAACCGCCTGAACCTGTCCCATCCCGACGAGGCCCTGTTGCGCATCGTCTGGATCGCCATCCTGCATGGCCGCACCCGAATGACCCTGGCCGCCACGGGTGGGGTGCATGGGCCGGAAGAGGCCATAAAGTTGCTGCTGGCAGGGGCGGATGTGGTGCACCTGGCCTCCTGTCTCTTGCGACACGGCCCCGGCCGCCTGGCGGAAATCCTGCAAGGCATGGAACGTTGGATGGCGGAAAAGGAATATGTCTCCGTGGCCCAGTTGAAGGGCAGCATGAGCCAGCAACACCTGCCTGACCCCGCTGTGCTGGCCAGGGCCAACTACCTCCATGTGCTGGACAGCTATGCCAGCCCCAAGGGCGTGATGTCCTGAGGTGCGAGGTCGCTGCGATGCAGGGGACTTGAGGCCTCGAATAACGCCCCGTTTCGGGGTGCTGTTCAATTCAGGCGGCTACAATCGGCGCCTGAAAAAGGGAAGCGCCAGATGAGCGACCAGGACGAGATCCAGATCAAGGAACACCTCGAGGACAGTCTGCGGCAGGTGATGG
This sequence comes from Thiobacillus sp., assembly GCA_024235835.1. Lineage (NCBI taxonomy): Bacteria > Pseudomonadati > Pseudomonadota > Betaproteobacteria > Nitrosomonadales > Thiobacillaceae > Thiobacillus > Thiobacillus sp. The sequence continues at coordinate 72,403 of JACKLQ010000005.1, forward strand.
AACTCATCGCCCGGCACAGGCTGGTGGAAGAACTCGTCCACAAACAGGACATGCCCCGCCACGAACTGGTGGAATCCCTGGTGCACAAGCAGAACCTGGCGGAACTGTCCAAGAAGCTGGACGAACTCCACCCCGCAGACGTGGCCTACATCCTGGAGGCCCTGCCCCTGGAGGAGCGCTTGCTGGTCTGGGACCTGGTGAAGGCTGAGAGGGACGGCGACATTCTGCTGGAAGTCTCCGATGCGGTGCGTGAATCCCTCATCGCTGCCATGGACAACCGGGAACTGCTGGCCGCTGCCCATACGCTGGACACTGACGAGATCGCCGACCTGGCGCCGGACCTGCCCAAGGACGTGGTCCAGGAGCTGATGAAGTCCCTGGATGACGCCAAGCGTCTCCAGGTGGAAAGCTCCCTGGCCTACAACGAGGATTCCGTGGGCGCGTTGATGGATTATGACTTCGTCACCATCCGCGCCGATGTGACCCTGGAGGCCGCCTTGCGCTACCTGCGCATGCTGGGGGACCTGCCCAGCCACACGGACAAGTTGTTCGTGGTGGAGCGGGACCGTCGTGTCATTGGTGTGTTGCCCCTGAAGCGCCTCCTCATCCACGACCCGGATGTGCATGTGGCGGCGGTCATGGCCGATGAGCCCGTGACCTTCCATCCCTCCGATGATGCTTCCGATGCCGCCCAGGCCTTCGAGCGCTACGACCTGATTTCCGCGCCGGTGGTGGACCCCAAGGGGCGGCTGGTGGGGCGCCTCACCGTTGACGAGATGATGGACTACATCCGCGCCGAGTCCGAGGCGGACATGCTCCAGGCCGCCGGCCTGAGGGAGGACGAGGACCTGTTCACCACGGTGTGGAAGGCGGCCAAGAACCGCTGGCTGTGGCTGGGCATCAACCTTTGCACGGCCCTGTTTGCTTCCCGGGTGGTGGGGGCCTTCGAGGGCTCCATCGAGAAGCTGGCAGCCCTGGCGGCCCTCATGCCCATCGTCGCCGGCATGGGAGGCAACTCCGGCAGCCAGACCCTGACTCTGGTGGTGCGGGGCCTGGCCCTCAACCTCATCGGCAAGGACAACGCCCGCAGGCTGATGCTGAAGGAACTCAGCATCGCCGGGCTCAACGGAGTGGTCTGGGGCGGAATCATGGGGGTGGTGACCTACATGCTCTATGGCAACGGGCCCCTGGCCATGGTCATGAGTGCCGCCATGTTGCTGAACCTGCTGGTTTCCTCCATGGCCGGCTACTGGGCCCCCAACCTCATCGTGCGCATGGGCCACGACCCGGCCTTCGGTGCCCATGTGCTGCTTACCTTCATCACCGACTCCATGGGCTTCTTCATTTTTCTGGGCCTGGCGACGCTGGTGTTGCTGTGAGCAAGCTCCTTGCATCCTTCCCCCAGGACTGCTCCCAGAAAGCGGATAGGGCGCCCAAGCGCGGCTTTTCTCCGGTGACGCCACCGGACTGCAATGTATCCTTGTGCAAACCCTGCGATAAGAGACTGGGTCGATCATGACCTCGGCCACGGATATCTACTTGCGGCTTCTTGGCTACTTCAGGCCATACCGCGTCATTGCCTTGTTAACCATCCTTCTGATGGCGGCTTCGGGGGGCATCGAGGCTGTGATGGTGCGTCTGCTAAAAACTCTGGTGGACGGTTTCGCTGACATAGCTTCCGGCATGCAACCCCTGTGGCAGATGCCCGCAATTCTTTTTGTAGTCGCCCTGGGGCGCATGATCGCGGGTTATGGCAATGAGTACGCCAGTACCTGGCTGGCTGCGCGTGTTACCCACGATGTCCGCGAGCAGATGTATGAACGCCTGCTCAGATTGCCGGTGGCCACGTACGATAAATCTTCGGTGGGTGAACTGCTTTCCCGGGTGACCTATGATGTCAACGGCATCATGAGCGCGGGCCTTCAGGTCATCACCGTGCTGGTACGGGACGGTGTGCTGGCAATAGGCCTGCTTGGCATTCTTTTCTACACCGACTGGCAACTGGCCCTGTTCTGCGCCATCCTGATCCCGGGTGTGGGCTTGTCCATGTATGTGGTGGCCAGGCGCCAGCGGCGCCTGTCCCTGCAAACCCAGGACTCCATGGGCGCCCTGGCCCGCATCCTGAATGAAACCCTGGGCGGCCACCGGGTGGTCAAGATTTTCGGTGGGCAGGCTTTTGAAGCGTCAAGATTCTTGCGCGTCAACCGCACCGTGCGCCGGTTGACCGTGAAACTGGCCGCTACCGCCTCGCTGAATGCAGGATTCAGTGTGTTCCTGGTGGCGGTGGTCATTGCCCTGATCGTCTACTTTGCCGGCATCAGGGCCCAGCATGGAGCCTTGACCGCGGGTGACTTCGTTTCCTTCATGGGGGCCATGATCCTGCTTCAGCAACCCATCAAGAGTCTGTCCCGCATCAACGTGGACCTGAATCGGGGCCTGGCAGCGGCCCAGACGGTGTTCTCCCTGCTGGACCAGCCCATGGAAAGGGATGCCGGCAACTTGCCCATCGACCGTGCCCAGGGCGCGATTTCCCTCCGGAACCTGGGGTTCAGCTATCTGGATGAAGGCCCTTCGGTGTTGCAAGGCATCTCTCTGGAAATCCGACCCGGAGAAACCGTGGCCTTTGTCGGCCACTCCGGAAGCGGCAAGACCACGCTGGTCAACCTCATCGCCCGCTTCTACCATGGACATACGGGGGACATCCTGCTGGATGGGATATCCATCCACGCCTACCGCCTGGCCGACTACCGGCGCCAGTTCGCCATGGTGGGTCAGGACACCACCCTGTTCAACGACACGGTGACGGCCAACATCGCCTATGCCGATTCCAATCCCGACCCTGCCCGGGTGCGGGCCGCAGCCCAGGCCGCATTCGCCGCCGATTTCATCGAACAGTTACCTGGCGGCTACGAGGAGATGCTGGGTGAAGACGGGGTGCGTCTCTCCGGTGGCCAGCGCCAGCGCCTGGCCATCGCCCGGGCCATCTACCGGGATGCTCCCATCCTCATGCTGGACGAGGCCACGTCCGCCCTGGATACCGAGGCGGAGCGCATGGTGCAGGCCGCCCTGGACAACCTGATGCGCAACCGCACCACCCTGGTGATCGCCCACCGGCTTTCCACCATCGAAAAGGCCGACCGCATAGTGGTCATGCAGCAGGGCCGGATCGTGGAATCGGGCACCCATGCCGAGTTGCTGGCCAAGGGTGGGGTCTATGCCGCCATGCATGCAGTGCAATTCCAGGAGGCGGAGTAAGCTGTTTCCACCTTGAAGTTTTCAACTCTGAATCGTATGGAATCCTATGAACCGTAAAGTTGCTTTGATCACCGGCATTACCGGCCAGGACGGCGCCTACCTCGCCGAATTTCTTCTGGACAAAGGCTACGAAGTCCACGGCATCAAGCGCCGCACCAGCCTG